>CAYJAF010000012.1:40831-47900 GCA_964368195.1 uncultured Thermodesulfobacteriota bacterium | reverse complement strand
TTTCGCTAAAAATCGAAACTTACCAACTGGTTATTGCCTTTTTCAGCGGCGACTAATTAGAGTGGGGTTCACACAAACGACTTTTCGGTTCTCTCTTTGTCGGCCTTCGCTTGTTTTTCGTCATGACTGTGACACGTCAATCTAATTTGTTAAAACATCATGAACTTAATGGCGACGGAGGAGAACTTTTCAGAACTTGACTGCGAAAATTTAAGTCCACTGTTTGAGCGTAAGCGAGCCCGGGGACTTAAATTGCAGGCAAGAGATGAAAAGTTGCTCCGTAGGAGCCCGAAAAATAATAAAGTAGATTGACGTGGATGACTGTGAATGTTTACTTGCCTTTTGTGAAGCTATGTGGTAATAATAAAAAGCTTTGGAGTGGCGAGGGTCTTTGAAGTTACTTGGATTCGCTAGCTGGAATCTAAAATAATTAGGCTCTTCGCGCCAAATTCACACGCCAAAAACTGCCTTGACCAAAGGTGCCGCCTTATAAATGGTGGTTAGGTCATAAAAAGCAGTTGGCGGAGGATTAACCTAAAAAGGAGACAAAATGTCACAAATTAGCATGAAACAATTGTTGGAAGCCGGCGTTCACTTCGGCCACCAAACTCGTCGTTGGAACCCTAAAATGAAACCCTATATTTTTGGGGCCAGAAACGGCATTTACATCATCGATTTACAAAAAACAGTGCAACTCTTCAAAACAGCCTATAGCTTTTTGGCCGACACCGTCGCCCAAGGCCGCAGCGTTTTGTTCGTGGGCACCAAAAAACAAGCCGCCGACGCCATTGAGGACGAAGCCAACCGCTGTGGTATGTTCTACATCAACTCCCGTTGGTTGGGTGGAACTTTAACGAACTTCGTTACCATTAAAAAGAGTATTGATCGTCTCAAAAAATTGGAACAAATGAAAGAGGACGGCACAATCAACCTCTATCATAAAAAAGAAATTATCGGTTTTGAACACCAAATGGTGAAACTGAAAGCCAACTTGGGCGGCATCAAAGAGATGGATCGTCTCCCCGGAGCTCTCTTTGTCATTGACCCCAGACGGGAAAACATTGCCACGGCCGAAGCACGTCGCTTGGGTATTCCGGTGGTGTCGGTGGTTGATACTAACTGCGATCCCGATGAAGTTGACTACATTATCCCCGGCAACGACGATGCCATCCGGGCCATTAAATTGATGACTGCCAAAATGGCCGATGCCTGCTTGGAAGGTCGGGCTCGCTGGGAAGAAATGGCTCGTGGGGCCGTTGCTGCTCCTGATAAAGATGAATCCGAAGATCAAATCGCCGCTGCTGATGGCGCAGATTTCACCGGCATTCAAGAAGAAGTGGCTCTTGCGCCCGAAGCTTCTGTTGAAGAAAACGTTTGATTTTCTTCAAGCTTTAAGGAAACGCTGATAACCTAAGCGTTTCCTTAATATTACAAAATTATATCATTTATTCTGCTTGGCGGCAAAAGTATTGTCGCCAAGCTTAAATATGGAGTATACAATGGAAATTTCAGCAAAATTGGTTAAAGAATTACGCGATAAAACCAATAGCGGCATGATGGATTGTAAAAAAGCTTTGGCTGAATGTGAATGCGATTTGGAAAAAGCAGTGGATTGGCTCCGTCAAAAGGGCTTGATGACTGCTCGCAAACGGGCCGGTCGGGCCACTAAAGAAGGGCTCATTGCCGCAGGCGTCAGCTCTGATTTGAAAAGAGCCGCCGTGGTCGAGCTCAACTGTGAAACCGACTTCGTGGCTAAAAACGAAGCTTTCCAAAAACTGGCCGCCGATGTTTTAGAGCTCCTTTTAACTAAAGATGCTCCGGCTGATTTAGAAGCCCTTATGCAAATGCCTTTGGGCACCAGCACTGTTGATGACCAATTGAAATCTTTGGTCGGCACCATTGGTGAAAACATGAATCTGCGCCGCTTTGGCTCTTTCACTGCCACCGGTAACGAATTCTTTCACAGCTATATCCACGGCCCTGGCCGCTTGGGTGTTGTTTTGCAAATGTGCGCTGAAAAACCCGGTGCTGCCGCCGAAGAATTGGCCCACAATTTAGCCATGCACATCGCCGCCGCCAACCCCGTTGCTCTGACTGCCGAAGAAGTTCCGGCTGAAGTTTTGGAACGGGAAAAAGGCATCTTCCGGGCTAAACTCGCTGAAAGTGGCAAGCCGGAAAATATGTGGGATAAAATTATGGTCGGTCAAATTAACAAATTCTATTCTGAAATTGTTTTGCTTGACCAAGCTTACGTCAAAGACGACAAAAAGACCATTGCTCAAGTTTTGAAAGATTCAGCCTCGGAAACCGGGGCGGCTGAAATTAAATGTTTCGTCCGCTACCAGTTGGGCGAAGAGTTGCCCGGCGAAGAGACTTGCGACGAAGAATAATTCAAAAGGCCCCTTTTTTAAGGGGCCTTTTTTTTGGCAAAATTTCCGCAGATGCTTTTTTTACCGCCTGAGTAAAGGGCGGATTTTTTAAAAAATGGTTGAAAAAATATCAAGATTAATACATACTTAATCTATTATATACTATAATCTCTGATGATTTGAAATGCGTTGGAAAGCGAGGTTGTTGTGACTGCCTATAAGTATAAGAAAGTTCTGCTAAAATTGTCCGGTGAAGCCTTACAAGGAGATTTGGGTTTCGGCATCTGCCCCGATACTTTAGATCACATTGCCGGTCAGGTTTGTGAAGTGGCTCAAGGTGGTGTTGAAATTGGGCTGGTCATCGGAGGTGGGAACATTTTCCGGGGGCAAGCTCTGGCCGAGCGCGGCATGGGCCGGGTGACCGGTGACCACATGGGTATGCTGGCCACTGTGATCAACGCCCTTGCCATGCAGGACGCTCTTGAGCGCAACGGAGTTCAAACTCGCGTCCAGAGTGCCATTGAAATGTATCAGTTCACTGAGCCCTTTATTCGGCGCAGGGCCATGCGTCACTTGACCAAGGGGCGGGTGGTAATTTTCGCCAGCGGTACGGGAAACCCCTATTTCACCACGGACACGGCCGCTGTTTTGCGGGCCAGCGAGATCAACGCTGAAATTCTTTTGAAGGCCACAAATGTTGATGGTATTTACGATTCAGACCCGCGCAAAAATCCCGATGCCGTCCTCCACCGCACTTTGAGCTATATGGGCGCTATTAAAGAGCGCTTGGAAGTCATGGATACCACTGCCTTTTCCTTGGCTATGGAAAATAAAATCCCCCTTTTGGTCTTTAACTTGTTGAAAACAGGTAATATCAAGCGGGTCCTCATGGGCGAGCCTGTGGGGACTTTAGTGAAAGAATAAGATTATGACTTGACATTTTAGCCCTCAAAGATTAAGGTGTCAGAGGTTTATCAACTAATATTAACGTTTATATCGCCTTTAAATTAGGGAGTAAAATATGCTGGACGACATCTATCAAGACCTTCAAGACCGCATGGAAAAAACCATCCAAGCCTTGGAGAAAAGTTTCACTAAAATCAGAACAGGGCGGGCGACTCCTGCTTTGCTCGATGGGCTCACAGCCGATTATTACGGCGTAGCCACCCCGCTGGCTCAAATGGCCTCCATTACAGCCCCTGAACCGCGTCTGCTGATGGTTCAGGCTTGGGACGCCCAAGCCATGGGCGATATTGAAAAAGCTATTTTGAAATCAGAGTTGGGCCTCACCCCACAAAATGACGGCAAAGTCATTCGCATTACTATTCCCACCTTGACTCAAGAGCGTCGCAAGGAGCTCTCTAAGTTGGTGAAAAAGAATGCTGAAGAGGCGAAAGTGGCTGTGCGTAACATTCGCCGCGATGCTAACGAAATGTTGAAAGATCTGAAAAAAGATAAGGAAATCAGCGAAGACGACCAAAAAAAAGCTGAGGAAAAAGTTCAGAAAATCACCGATGACTTTGTCAAGCAAGCTGACGTTTTGGCCGGGGCAAAGGAAAAGGAAATTTTGGAATTTTAAAACTTGTCTGTAAATTTCGTGGCTAATTACTGGCCTTTAATGAAGCTTGCGAGTAAGCCGCCGAGCCGGTATATTGGAAATAATAATCCGCCCTTAAAAGAGGCCTTAGTCTCTACGGGCGGATTTTTGTATATTGCTTGCGAGCACTCCAGCATTCTTCAATGATAGCAACTACTATACCGGCTGCACTTGCAGCTAGGACGTTCATGAGGAACTGCCACATAAGCAGCACCCTTTCGCTTAAGATTTGTACCCTTACTAATTGTAGCGGCTTTCTCAGTTGTTAAGAAGTGCTTTTTAGCGGCAGGGCTTTAGCTTATTTGCCTTAAGAGCTTCAATGTTGTCAATTAGATTTGTGTTATTTGGGGGAAGCATTTAGTTGACACAAAATGATGGAAGGTGTTAATATTAATTTAAGAAAAAAAATTTTTGCCCGTGTTCTTTTGGGGCGCAACTCAACTATAACATATAAAAGAGGCTTTTATGCGCTTGGTAACTCGTTCTGATTTTGATGGTCTGGCCTGTGGTGCTTTGTTGAAAGAAGCTGGTTTGATTGATAGTTTTATGTTCGCTCACCCTAAGGATATTCAATCCGGTGTGGTTGAGATAACCAGTAATGACATTTTAGCCAATGTCCCTTACGCCCCCGGCTGTGGCATGTGGTTTGACCACCACACCAGCGAAGGCGAACGCTTGGGGGCAATCTCTTATCGTGGGATGTCTCGAGTGGCACCCAGTTGCGCTCGTGTTGTTTATGATTTCCTCGGGGGGCCTTCTCGCTTTGCCTCCCATTGGAACCCCATGATGGAAGCTGTGGACAAAGTTGATAGTGCAAACCTTACGCGCGATGAAATCGAAAATCCCACCGGCTGGGTATTGATTGGCTACATTATGGATCCTCGCACCGGTTTGGGACGTTTTCGTGACTTCCGCATTTCTAATTACCAATTGATGCTTGATATGATTGAATATTGCCGCACCATGACCGCTGAAGATATTTTGGCTCTGCCGGATGTTAAAGAGCGGGTGGAGTGCTATTTTGAGCAAGATGCGCTTTTTAAAGAAATGTTGGGCCGTTGCACCAAAATGGTGGGCGACGTTCTGATTATCGACTATAGAAACGAAGATACAATTTACGCTGGGAACCGCTTTTTGGTCTATACTCTTTTTCCCGATTGCAAAGTCAGCATTCACGTAACTTGGGGTAAAGAGCGGCAAAATGTCGTTTTGGCCATGGGTAATAGCATCTTGAATCGCTCTAGCCAAGCTAATTTGGGTTCCATTGCCCTCCAGTTTGGCGGCGGCGGTCACCATGCGGTGGCCACTTGCCAAGTGGCTGAAAATGAAGCGGATAATGTTTTGACTTCAATTATTAACTATATTCATGAGGAAAATAGCTGATTAAAACCTCAATTTTTTCAATTGTCAGGAGCCTTGCCAATAATGAGAGTTGATGATTATAAAAATGCCTGCCGCTTGGCAGCCGAAGAATTGGTCGGTAAAGACCCTGATGTCATAGCCGCCGCCTCCGGGGCCACCCGCCTCTCTTTTCCCGACGCCTTGCAGCTCGATTTCTTTGGGCGTCCGGTGGTGGTTTCACGCCCGGAAGGGGAAGTGACTTGGCGTGACGCCCAAGCGGGGGAGGAATTTAGCCTTACCGATGCCGTTTTAGTCCTTCACTATCTCAACGGGGCCAGCGGTCAATTGCCCAGCGGCGAGATGGTTGCTTACCGTGAAATTCCCGGCGGAGAATTTTACTGGCAAGCGTTTAAGAAACGGGCTGAAATTCCCTTGGCTCAAACCTTTGGTAACAAGCCCGGGCTTCTGACCAAGGCCGTTAGAGCTATGAACGGTGAGCTTGCTCCCGGCCACGGCGACGAGGCTGGCAAGTTTAGAGTTTTTCCCAACATCAATATAATAGTTCAGCTTCATTTAGCTGACGAGGAGTTCGAAAGTGATGGGAAAGTTCTTTTTGATCGCATTAGCGGCTCATATCTTTCCAATGAAGATCTTGCCTGGCTTGGTTCTGCTCTTGTTTATCGGCTTATGGGCACGGCCAGAAGCATGTCGACTTAAGGAAGTGCGGATTAATCACCGCTTCCTTGAATCTAATCAGTGCTTCCCAAGTTTTAATTGAAACCACAAACAAAATCAGAGGTTTTTATGAAAATCGCAATTTCAGGTAAAGGCGGCGTTGGCAAAACAACTTTTTCAGCTACTTTAGCCCATGTGTTTAAGGAAAATGGCAAGAAAGTTCTCGTTGTCGATGCCGACCCCGATGCCAACCTCGCCGCCGCATTGGGTTACCCGGATTTGGCATCGGTTAAGCCTATTTCTGAAATGACCGAGCTCGTAGCTGAACGAACCGGATCCAAGCCCGGCACTTACGGCTCCATGTTCACTATAAATCCCAAAGTTGACGATTTGCCCGATACTTTGGCTCGGGAAATTGACGGACTTAAGTTCATGACTTTGGGTGGTGTCAAAAAGGGTGGGGGCGGTTGCATTTGCCCGGAAAGCACCATGCTCAAGAATATCATCATGCACCTTGTTTTGGCTCGGGATGAAGTTATTCTCATGGATATGGAAGCAGGTCTCGAGCACCTTGGTCGCGCCACTGCCACCGGGGTTGATCAGCTTATTGTGGTGGTCGAGCCGGGGCAGCGGTCGTTGGAAACGGCTCAAACTGTGCAGCGTTTGGCCAAAGATCTCAATTTGAAGAAAGTCTCCATTGTGGGCAACAAAGTTCGCAATCAAGGCGACAGCGATTTCATTACCAAAACCCTCAGCCCTGCTGAAATATTGGGCTTCATTCCCTGGGCCGATTCCATCATCGAAGCTGATCGGCAAGGGGGTAGCGTTTATAAAAATTCACCTGAGGCGGCGACAGCTGTGCGGGAAATTTATAAAAAACTGATGGGTGAGGGGTAAGCTTTGGTTTAAACTTTGAACGTTGATTTTTTACAATTATTGTCCGAGCCTTTGCCTAAATTACAATCGGTGGGGGCTCGGTTTTATTTTCTCTCGGCTCCTACGGAGCAACTTTTCCGAAATTGTCTGTATTTTTGACCCTAAAGTTCGCTTTCGCGCGCTAGCGGGGCAAAAATGGACAGCCAATTTC
>CAYJAF010000012.1:0-40731 GCA_964368195.1 uncultured Thermodesulfobacteriota bacterium | reverse complement strand
TGACCCTAAAGTTCGCTTTCGCGCGCTAGCGGGGCAAAAATGGACAGCCAATTTCTGTAAAGTTCTCCTCCGGCGCCCTTGCTTTGCCCAAAGTAACTACTCGGAGACAAAAGTTACTTGTTCTGCCCGAAGTAAGCGAAGCGACGTCGGCGTAGGCAGGCGGCCCTGCCGCCCGAAGTACCCCCGGAGGCGAGCGGCGAGAATTTAGACGCTCTTGCCTTGGTGCTTTGCGTATTTATGGTATATTTTTTTAAATATAAATGATATAATATTAGATTGTATTGGGGTATAATGATGGAAGCCGATTGTTCCTCTGTTCCCCTTGTGGCTAATTGCAAAAAATCAAATTGTCTTTAGAGTTTTTGCAAGTAACCACTTTAAATTATAGCTAAATTCCCACTCGGGCTTTTAAAATATTTTTTGTCTCAATTTTGTAATATAGGAACCTACTTTGCCAACCAATAAAAACAACCAGCCCACCAAATATTTCTTGGGCTTAGATGTTGGTTCTGTCAGTGTTAAAATAGCTCTGCTCAATGAAAATGGAGAGCTCGTCCACCACGATTGGCAACGCCATTTCGGGCGGCCTTTTTTGAAAGCAGCTGAAGTTTTGACGGCTTTGGTCGCTCGCTTTCCCTTGACGAACATTGCGCCTCCCATGGTGACAGGAGTTGGGGCTGCGGAATTGGCTCCCCTTTTAAGTGGGGAGCCAATGGGCGAAGTTATGGCCCTTACTATGGCGAGCGGTCATTTTTGTAAGCCGGAAAATGGCGAAAGGGGTTCGACCTCAGTTCCGGCAACCATCATCGATATTGGTGGGGAAGATACCAAAGTTTTGTGGCTGAGCGCAAATAAAGGTGAGCTTCTGTTGGCGGATTTCACCATGAACACCATGTGTGCCGCCGGAACAGGTTCCTTTTTAGATCAGCAAGCCCATCGCCTTGGCTACACTATTGAGGAATTCAGCCAGCTGGCCCTCAAAAGCGAAGTGCCGCCGCGGGTGGCCGGGCGCTGTAGTGTCTTTGCCAAAAGCGACATGATTCACCTTCAGCAATCTGCCACCCCTGATTACGAAATTATTTACGGCTTGTGCCTGGCCATGGCTCGCAGCATCAAAAGCGGCTTGGCTCAAGGGAAAGCTCTGCCTGCCCCTTTGCTTTTTGTGGGTGGGGTGGCGGCTAATGTTGGTTTGCGTAAAGCGTTGGGTGAAATTTTAGCTTTGGCAGAAAATGAAATAATCATCCCTGAATCTCATTTTGTTTTTGCGGCCTTGGGGGCGGCGGTGGGGGCTTGGCAAAAACCTTCAGACGCCTCTTGGAGTTTGGAGCCCCTGAAGGATTTTTTAGCTTGCGAACAAAAGCCGCCGGAACGACTTGCTCCGCTCAAACGACGTCAGCAAGAACCAAAGCTGGCCTCTTTCAACTGGGATGATGTGACGGAGCCCGTTGATGTTTATATTGGGGTGGATATTGGCTCGGTGAGCACGAATCTTGTTCTGCTCAGCCCCCAAGGGAGGCTCCTTTCGCGGCAATACCTCCCCACGGCCGGGCGCCCTTTGGAGGCCATCAGCCAAGCTCTGGCCAATTTATCCCCGGCCATTAAAACTTACGCCAGGGTTTTAGGCGTGGGCACAACGGGCTCGGGACGCTATTTGTCGGCTGATTTTTTAGGGGCCGACCTCACGGTAAATGAAATCACAGCCCAAGCCACGGCGGCAGTGGCCATTGACCCCAAAGTCGACACCATCTTTGAAATTGGCGGGCAAGATTCCAAATACATCTCCATCAAAGATGGCGTTATTGTTGATTTTATGATGAACAAAGCCTGCGCGGCCGGCACGGGCTCTTTTTTGGAAGAGCAAGCCGAAAAGTTGGGCCTAAAAATTGTGGGCGAGTTTGGCAAGGCCGCCTTGGCCAGCCAAAACCCCGTTGCTTTGGGGGAACGTTGCACCGTTTTCATGGAGTCTGATTTAGTCCATCACCAGCAAAAAGGCGTCAACCACCAAGATTTAACTGCCGGGCTCTGCTATGGCATTGTGGCCAACTACCTGGGCCGAGTGGTGGAGACTCGCCCCATTGGCGAGCACATTTTTTTTCAAGGTGGCACCAGCTTTAATCAAGGGGTGGCCGCTGCTTTTGAAAGCTGGCTTTCTCGGCCCATAACCGTCCCTGACAATGCTGACGTCACGGGGGCCATGGGAGCAGCGCTCATTGCCCGCGACCGCCGCACTTGGGAGCAGTCTTCCTTCAAAGGCTTTGAGCTTTCCACTAAAAGCTATAAAATCACCAGCTTTGAGTGCAAATCTTGCGAGAACCGTTGCGAGATTCGCCAGGTGAGTGTGGCCAGTGGCGCTCGCTTTTATTACGGCAGTCGTTGCGGTAAATTCGAAGAAACACAGAGCGGGAGTAAAAAGCAATCTCAATGGCCTGATTTATTTGATTATCGGGCGCAGATGGCTTTCGATTCTCCGGAAGTGGCTGCTTGCTTGGCTCGAAAGAACAGAACGGCCCGCCCGCGCATTGGCCTTATGCGCTCAATGTTTCTGGCTGAGCTCGGCCCCTTTTGGGCTATGTTCTGGGCACATTTGGGTTTTGAGCCTCTGTGGTCGAGCCCCACTAATAAAACAATTATTCACCAAGGCTGCGAAAGGGTGGGGAGTGAATTTTGTTTCCCCATCAAAGCGGCTCACGGGCATTTGCTTGATTTAGTCGCCCAAAAGCCGGATTACATCTTCCTGCCTTCAGTGGTCAATATGCCGCCCGGGGAGATGGAATCTGAAGCTCAAGCCCCCGATAACGCCGCTTGTCCTTACGTTCAATCGCTGGCTTATACGGCACCGGCGGCCTTGGGTTTGGCCCCCGAAAACCTGATCACCGGCCCTGTTTTCTTTGGTGAAGGCCCGAAGGTTTTGGAGCGAAGCCTCTGGCAGCTTACCCGCCAATTTAAATTTAGTAAAAAAGAAGTCCATGGGGCCTTAAAAGAAGCCTTGGCCGCCCAAAAAGCGTTTCAATCTCGCCTATTGGCCAAAGGTAAAGAGCTTTTAGACGGGCTTCAGCCCGACGAGCAAGCCATGGTGGTGGTGGGGCGCCCTTACAACGCCTTTGATCCGGGGCTCAATTTGCGTTTGAGCCAGAAGTTGGCCGACCTTGGAATTTTGGGCCTCCCCATGGATTTCCTGCCCTTGGATAAAGCCTCGGTTGAAGCTCCGCACCACTATTGGCGTTACGGTCAAAAAATCACGGCTGCAGGTGAACTCATTGCCCGAGATCCTCGCCTCCAAGCTCTTTACATCTCTAACTTTGCTTGCGGCCCCGATTCCTTCATAATTCATTTTTTTAAAAACCAAATGGCCGGGAAACCCTTTTTGGAAATTGAAATCGATGAACACTCTTCGGATGTGGGGGCAGTGACCCGTTTGGAGGCCTTTCTCGATTCCTTGGCCGCTCGAAAAGCCCGGGCCCAGCAAAGCGAAGAAAAGAGCCGGCCGGCACCTTTGACTCTTTTGCGTTTTCCCAAGCGAACCCAGACTATTTACCTGCCGCCCATGTGTGACCACTCCCAGAGCTTTGCCGCCGCCTGGCGCGGAGCAGGGTTTGAGACGGAATCTCTCCCCGTTTCTGATCGGGAAACAGTGGCTTTGGGGAGGGCTCACAGTTCTGGGAAAGAGTGTTATCCCTTGGTGCTCACGGTGGGGGATTTTGTCAAGTTGACTAAAAGGCCAGGCTTTGACCCGGCCAAAAGCGCCATCTTCATGCCGTCGGCCAACGGGCCTTGTCGTTTCGGTCAATATAGCCGTTACCTCAAACTGGTCATGCACCGCCTTGGTTTAGATGAGGTTTCTGTCATAGCCCTTGATCAACACAGTAATATGTATTCGGCGGTAGATAGAGCAAAAACAACAGAAAATATTTCCCTGACCTTGTGGAAAGCTCTGGTCAGCGTGGATTTCCTCCAGAAAGCTTTGCGCCAAACGAAGCCAAGGGAGCTTCGAAGCGGCACCGCTCAAACCGCCTACGACGCCGCTTTAAAAGATGTGGTCGCCACCTTGGAGACCGGTAGCGACTTGGCCCCAGCTTTTGCTCGCGCCAAAGAGAGCTTTGCCGCCATCACCGATCGTCACATTGGCCCCGCCGACAAGCCTAAAGTCGGGGTGGTGGGGGAGATTTATGTGCGGCAAAATCAGTTTGCCAACGAAGATATTATCAATCGTTTAGAGGCCTTGGGAGCAGAAGTGACCATTCCTCCCTTTGCCGAATGGCTTTTTTACGTAAATTATGTCAATTCCATGCGAGCTGCTCGTAAAAAAGCCTGGGGTTCTTATTTTAAGCACCAAGCACTGAGTTTTATTCAAAACCGAGAGTTGAAGAAAATGGCGCGCCCCTGGGGAGACTTTTTCCACCACGGGGCTTTGGAGCCGCCACTTAGAACTTTACTCCCTTTGGGGGAAAAGTTTTTGCATCGCAGTTTTCAAGGAGAGGCTATTCTCTCTTTAGGCAAGGGGGTGGAATATTTCCATCACCAAGCCAGCGGTCTGGTTAATGTTATGCCCTTCACCTGTATGCCCGGTTTAGTGGTGAAGGGTTTAATTTCTGATTTTAGAGAAACTTGCGGGCAAATGCCCGCTCTGAATTTGTCCTTTGACGGCCAAAGCCAAACTAATACCCAAGCTCGTTTGGAAGCTTTCATGTATCAAGTGAAAGCCTTCCACGGTCAACGCGTAAATGGGCAAGGTCGTCCGGACGGACATTAAATTAATAAGGGGAGATTTCCCCTTTAAATTAAAGGAGTTTTATGAAAATTCTCATCAATGCCAGCGACCCCGAAGAATGTCGCGTGGCCATGCTCGATGATAATGGTTCTCTGGCAGAGTATTACACCGATTCCAGTTTGCGGGAACTCAGTTTAGGTAACATCTACAAGGGGATTATTCAAAATATTGAGCCCAGCCTGCAAGCTGTTTTCGTCAATTACAGTGGCGATCGCAACGGTTTTCTGCAACTTGGTGACATTCACCCCGAATATTTTTATTCCGACGTTAGCATCACCAAAGCAGGCCAAGATTTGAAGAAAAACCTCAAAAAAGGTCAGCCTGTTTTAGTGCAAGTTCTTAAAGAGCCGTCAGAAATCAAAGGTGCGGCTTTGAGCACTTACCTTTCTTTGGCCGGACGTTTTGTGGTTTTGACTCCCGGTAAAGAACACGTGGGGGTTAGCCGCAAAATTGAGAGCGACAAAGAGCGGTCTCGTTTACGCCAAATTGCCGAAAAACTTCCTGTGCCGGAAGGTTGCGGCTATATTGTCCGCACGGTGGCCGAAGGGCGCAGTGAAAAAGAATTGGCGACCGACCTTTATCAAGTGTTCAACCAGTGGGAAGATATTCGCGCTCAAGCTAAAGATTCCTCCGGCCCGTCTTTGATTTATCGGGAGCAAGATTTGGCCATCAAAATTTTGCGTGACCATTTGACTCCGGCGGTGAAAGAAATTTTAGTCGACGATCAATCCACTTACCACAAAGTGAAAGATTACTTGCGGCTCATTGCCCCTGAGCAAGCCAAAGTGGTGAAGCTCCATAAAGAAAAACGTCCGATTTTCGCTCGCCATCAATTGGAAGAACAACTGGAGACTATCTATCACGCCAAAGTGCGGCTCAAAAGCGGAGGCTCCATTGTCATCACACCCACCGAAGCTCTGGTTGCCATTGACGTCAATAGTGGCCGCGGTGCCAAAGACGGCAATTTGGAAGATACCGCCCTCATGACTAACCTTGAGGCTGCCGCTGAAGTGGCTCGCCAATTGCGCTTAAGGGATTTGGGCGGATTGGTGGTGGTTGATTTTATTGATATGCGTGATGAAAAACACCGCAAAGAAGTGGAAAAAGCCTTGCGTGACGCCACTAAAAGCGACAAAGCCAAGTGTGATTTTGGTTATATTTCCAAATTTGGCCTACTTGAGCTCAGTCGCCAGCGTCTGCGCCCCTCCATTGAGATGGGTAACTTTGTCACTTGTGCGGTATGCCAAGGGCGCGGCCTGGTCAAAACCCCGGAGAACGCTTCCTTGGGAGTTTTAAGGCAAATTTCCCACACTTTAGCTAACCGAAGCGGCTTGGCCACCTTGAAAGTGCGTCTTAATCCCGAGGTGGGTAGCTACCTTCTCAATTACAAAAGGGCTGAAATTCATCGCTTGGAAGAGCGTTATCAAACAAAAGTCATCATCATTGGTGAAGCTGATTTCCACCCCAACAAATGGGAGTTGGAACCCGTGAAACGGAGCCCGCTCACCCAAGGAACTAGAGATTTCAGCACCTCTGAAAATAATGGTCGCAGTTCCTCTCGTCGGCCGGAGCGAGAGACTATCAGTGAAGAGGCTGCGTCATTTGCCGAAATCAAAATTACCGACGAAACAGCAAGTGGTGAGCCCATTGTTGATAGCGAAACACTCAACGCTGTGCTCGATGAGGTGGTCAACGATGCGCCTGTTTAAAAAAGTCTTATTCTTGGGTTTGTTCATCACTTTGCTGGGTGCTTGCGCGCCCAAACCGGCAACCCTTAAAGACCCCACGGCCCCGCCTTCCAACTTCCAACGCCGCATTATTTTAGTGTTGGAAAATAGTGGCTATTATCCCCTGAGCGGCACGGCGGTTACCGTGGAAACCGAGGCCCCCACCAGGCTGATTAGTCCGGCCGGGGGAAGTGGGCGAACTGACGCTAACGGCACTTTGGAGCTCATCTTTGAGCCCCTGCCGCACTACGAAGAGGCCGCTTTAGGTGGTGGTGATGTGGTGGTTGATTTCCCCATTAAAGCTAAGCTCAAAATCGGCTCGAACTTGGTGCGGGAGCTGGACGATCGGGAGACCTTCGCCCGCTATGCCGACCCCTTGTATCACGGCTTAAACCGCGACCCTAACCCCGGCCCCACCTATTATCATATGGTGTTGCCGTAAGAGGTGGAACTTGAAAGTAGTTGCTTTTTCTTATGAAATTGGTAGTTTTGGGAAATCGGTGGCCATGGATTTGGCGCAAAATGCCGGGTTGACTTTTATTCCTTTTCGAGAGCTCTACCATCAAGCATTGAGTTGTAATGAGCGTTTTCGGCGGCGCAAGCAAGAGCTGGTGGAGGGGCGTGGTGATGTTGATATTTGGGAGGGGCATTTCTTTAGTGACCCTTCATTTACCAGCCTTTTTGAATCTCTTGTTTTGGAAATGGCCGCCCGCGGTCAAGTGATTTTAATTGGGGCCGGCATTCAGGCTGTTTTGCAGAGTTTTCCCGGCATTATGAAGGTTCACGTGCGGGCTCCGCTGGAGGTGCGCATTCAACGTTTTATGGATCTCAATAACCTGAGCGTAGCTGAGGCCAACCAGACCGTTAAGTGGTGGGATCAACGGCGCAAAGCCATGTTTGAGCTCAATTCTTTTTTCGAGCCCTTGGGCGGTGCCGATTGTGATTTGGTAATTAATACCGACCGGGTGAGCATTCCGGCGGCCAGTCGTTTATTGCAAACAGCAATTAATGAAATGCCAAGCCCGGCGGAACCGGAAATTTGGCAAGAGAGGCTTCGGCGTTTAGCTTTGGCCAAGCGGGTGGAGTGTGCTGTGCGAGAAGGGGGCTCGGCTTTGGGTTTGGCTCCTTTGGAGGTTCGTCCGGCGGAAGATCCAAGCGCGCTGGTGGTGAGTGGTTTTGTCCATACCAGCGATGATGCTGAAAAAGCTCTGACTTTGGCCAAAGGGGCTTCTGAAGGGGCCATGGTGCAATCGCAAATTAAGCTTTTGAAGCTACACAGCGATTTAATGCCGCCTATTTACTGGCGCACCGAGGAAAACAATTGAGGGAAAAAAGTATGCAGTTTTCAGCCGCACCTGTCATAGATGTCCACGTTCATCTAACGCCGCCGACCATAAGTCAAGACCGCACACGCTTTATTAAAGGGGAGGGTGCTTGGGCCAAAATTTACGAAAACCCCAAAGCTCCCATGGCCTCAACAGATGAGCTTATCGCCACGATGGACGCTCAAAAGGTTGACGCCGCCTTGGTGATGGGGTTCCCTTGGTCTAATGAAGAGACGGCTAAGCTCCACAATGAGTGGTTATTGGAAGAGGCCGTTCGCCACCCGGGGCGGCTTATCCCTTTGGCTGCCTTTGACCTGTTGGCTCCTTGGGCTGTGGCACACGCCGAAGAGATGTTGACTGCCGGGATGAGTGGCTTGGGGGAACTTGCCCTTTACGACCGTGGTTTTGGCCCCTTGGAGTTGGAACTCTTGGGCCTTTTGGGCGACATTTGTCGTCAAAAGAACAAGCTCTTTTTAGTCCACGTAAATGAGCCCATTGGGCATCAATATCCCGGGAAAGCTCCATTGGAAATATCGCAAATTTATGAGCTTGTGCGAGCCTGCCAAGGGGTTAAATTGATTTTGGCTCACTTTGGCGGGGGGCTTCCACTTTTTGCGGCCCTTAAAAAGGAAGTGGGGGAGCTTTTGTCCGGAGTCTATTTTGACACGGCGGCCATGCCGTTTTTATTCAAGCCGCAAGTCTTTACCATGGCTTTGGAAGTTTTGGGGCTTGAGCACTTTCTTTTTGGTTCGGATTTCCCTCTGCTTCCGCCGGATCGCTATCGTCGCTATTTGGCCGAAACAGGGTTGGCCCCGGAGCAAGTGAGCTCTATTATGGGCGCTTCGGCCGCCACATTATTAAAGGACGTGGACTGAATGACCACCGTTAGTGATTGGCTGAAATTAAGCCTCCATCATCCGCCCATAACTTCCGAGGCTGTCTCTGAGCTCCTTTTTTCCTTGGGAGCCTTAAGCCTTTGGGAAGACGCCCCCGACGATTTAGGACGCTTGGTGACAAGGGCCGGTTTTTCCCTTGATTTGGCTGAAGAGTTAAAGGATAAGTTCCCATTATCTTTAGCTTTCTTAGCTCAAGCCTTTGAGCTTGAGATTAGTGAATTCAGCTATGATTTTGCCGTGGAAAGCGACCGCAATTGGGCTGAAAAGTGGAAAGAGGGCTTAGCTCCGGTGGTGATTAATCAGCGTTTGGCTTTGGCCCCAACTTGGTGGAATGAGGGCGATTTGCCAAAAGCTGAAGTGGTGTTGCGTTTAGACCCGGGGCTTGCCTTTGGCAGCGGCCACCACCACAGCACCCAAATGGCTCTGAAATTTTTGGCCGATTTAGATCTCGCAGGTGCTTTTGTTTTAGATGTCGGGGCCGGAAGCGGCATATTGTCTTTGGCGGCGGCGGCCATGAACCCTGAGGCAAAAATTTTAGGCGTTGACCAAGATCAAGACACAATCGCCGTGGCTTGGGAAAATGCCGCCACTAATGGTTTTTCGGCTGAGACGGAACGGCTCCGCTTTAGCGGCCAAGATTTACCTGAACTAACCGGCCCTTACGATTTAATTCTGGCCAACATCACCTTAGATGTCTTAAGTTTTTTGGCCCCCGGCATTACCAAATTGGCCGCTTGTGGAAGCCTTCTGATTCTCTCGGGGCTTCTCACTTCCCAAGTGACTGAATGTGCTGAAATATATTCTGCTTTAGGTTGGGAAGTCCAAAGGGAATTAAATCAAGACGAATGGGCATCTTTGCTTTTGCGTAAAGGATACTGAAATACTTTGAGGATTCCGCGCTTTATTTGGCCTTCTGAGCTCCGAACCACTGAAGCTTCCTTATCGCCCGACCAAGCTCGCCACGGGGTGAGAGTGTTGCGCTTAAATGTGGGGGCTGTGGTGGAGATGGTGAGTGCCGAGGGCTTGGCTCCGGCGGTGGTTACGGCTGCTAAAAACAAACCGCCGATCTTGGAAGTTCGTTTGACCGGGCCTTGGCAGCAAGAAAAAATAGCCGGGGCCCATTTGGCCTTGGCTCTGATTCAAAAGCAGCGTTTTGATTGGGTAGTGGAAAAGGCGGTGGAATTGGGGGCGGCCAGGCTCATTCCCTTGGTGACTGAGCGCACAAAGCCCGATTTGAGTGCGGCTGCTCGTCTGGAGCGGTGGCATCGATTGGCCGAAGAGGCACGTAAGCAGTGCGGGCGGGCTTATCGGCTTGAAATTAGCCCGGTTACGGAACTTGATCGGTTTTTGGTAGCTTCTGCTGAAGAAGGTGGCGTTGCCCGCCGGGAGACTTTTTTTCTCCACCCCTATGGAGATGAGACTAATGAGCCTCTTCCGTTAAAAGAAGAGGCCTTAATAGTTGTTGGCCCCGAAGGCGGCTTCAGCCCGACCGAAGAGGAGGCTTTGTGCAACTTCGGAGCCAAACCGTGGTATTTGGGGCCGCAGATCTTCCGCACCGAAACAGCGGCTTTGGTAGCTTTGGCCCGCTTGCGGTAGATAGTAGTTTTTTTTAGAACGACGGCATACTCAAACGTGAATCCACTCCGTCGGAACCGTTGTTGATCATGCTGGAAAGTTGCAATTGATTAACCAAGTTTTGGCTTTGGTTCATGGCCATAATTGTGGAAGAGCTAACGGAGCCGCTTTCTCCGCGTGTGCCAAAACCGGCGCCACCGGCACTCTTTAAGCTATCTTCAAATTGACCGGCCAATCCTTGGGTGCCAAAAGAGGCGGCTTTGCTGGCGATGGTCGGGCTTTGGCTTTGTTTAATGCTTTCTAAATTCATAATTACCTCTCATAATTTGTTGGGTCTGATGCATGAAAAATGAAATTATTTGGTTGCTTTAGGGGCTCATTCGGGGATGACTTCCCCCTCTCGACCGCATTTTAGCCCCTTAAGTCGCCTGGCGGCTCCAAAACGGGGCTAAAATTTGCGGTCTCGTTCTGGAAGTGTCCCCGTCAAACGCCCAAGTTCGTCATGCGTTAACTGTGCATAATTTGCTGGGCCTGCTTGACCCTTTGTTATGGTTAATAGTTGTGGCAAGTTTCCTTTTTTTAGAAATATAAGCAAAACTGAGGCCAGCCTTGTTTCAAGAGCTGGCCATAATTTTATCTTGGTAATTATGTTGTGATTCCAAATTGTTACATTTGTTATTTTGGCGGAAGGTCAAAATCTTCGGGGGGAAATAAATTCCCCAATTAGCCATTCGGAGCTAGAAAAAGGGACAAAATTTCCCCCCGTCTCGGGTGGGTAAACTCAAAGCCCAACGAAACCAGCATTAAACGCTCGGCCTGGCCTTCCGGGCGACCGTAAAAGCGATCGCCCACAATTGGCCAACCGGCCCAAGCTAAATGAAGGCGGATTTGGTGGGTGCGCCCGGTGCGTGGGGAAGCCAGAAAAAGAGCTTGCCCCCAATCTGCCCCCTTGGTCGGCCAAAAATCCAAGTTGATGAAGTGGGTTACAGATTCCTTGCCCGGCCCCTTGGGACGCACCAAAAATTTGCCCCCCTCTTTGGTAATTGGAGCATTGGTGGCAAAGTCTTTTTCTTTCGGTTTTTTTCCCAAACCCAAGCAAAGATATTTTTTAGCGACCTGTCCGTGCTGGAAAGCCAAGCCTAATTTGCGGGCGGCTTCTTTGTTTTTAGCCATCATTAACAAGCCGGAGGTGTCGGCATCTAAGCGGTGAACCAACCATAAGTGCCCTCGCTCCCCACGTTTTTGCAAGAGTCGCTCCAAGGCGGAGCGCACGTTGTTGTGGGCGTCATAGGGGACACCTTGGGACGGGCGACCGGCTTCTTTGTGGTATATTAAAATATCTTCATCTTCAAAAAAAATGCGAGCCGGGTCTGCTTCATAAAAATAGTTTGGCCCGTAAGCGGGAGTATTTAAACGGAATTTTTGGGCGGCATTTAAAGGAAATTTTGGCTCTAAACAAGGGCGGTCGTCTAGCCAGAAAGCTCCGAAAGCCACCAAGGCGGCGGCTTCATCTGCGGTGAGGCGCGTTAAAAGAGCTACCAAGTGGGCAGCTGAATGTTCTTTTAGGTGCTCGCTAATGGGCCCTTCTACCCAAGGTTCGGGGAAGGGCTTAAAGGGTTTGACTAAAGCCGGCGGCAAAAGTGGTGGGTCAAAGAGCTTAGCCCACGGCGATTTCAAAGCCGAGGTCATATTAGTTTCTCTCTAGCCTAAAAGCTTGCCGCAATGAATCAAGGCCAATGGCATTGGGGCAGAAGTTCTCATTATGTGGGTTTGTTGTGGCTTCAGTTTTGCCCATATTTTCTTGGCGGCTGGCATTTTTGATAAAGAGGAGAGGATCATGAAGAAGGCGTCGCACCAAGGCACTGGTCATAAGCTCTAAAGCATCGGTTTGGGCAGGGGTAAAATCGTGCTGACCCAAAGTGCGAGTTAGTTCTCTTTGGCGAATGAGCTCTGCTTTTTGAGTTAAGGCCGTCACCGTCGGACGAGCGTCTTGCTCTTTCAGCCACAGAGCAAACTTATAGAGCTCTTCGTCTATAATACTTTCAGCCCAGCTGGAAGCCTCCTTGCGGGCGGCGCGCCCGGCCCAGACTACCTCATTTAGATCGTCAATGTTTTTCAATTGAATTGTGGGCAGAAGCTTAACATCGTGGGCCGCATTGCGCGGCACGCCAATGTCAATAATTGTCAAGGGCCGCAGAGGACGTTCAGCCATTATGGGAGCCAGAATCTCAGCTGTCAAAAAAGGCTTGGGCACCCCCAAAGCTGCGATTATCAAATCGGCTTCCGAAAGTGCTTGGCTTAAATCTTCCCACGGCACGGCTTCGGCTTGCTGTTTACAAGCAATGAATTGGGCTTTGGCTAAAGTGCGGTTGGCAATGAAAAGCTGGGTATTTGTTCGTTTTTTTAGGTTACATAAAGCCAAGGCCGCCATGGGGCCGGCGCCCAACACAAGGGTTTTAGAACCTTTCAGATCACCGCCGCCAAGTTGTTTGGCCAGTGAAATTGCCGCCCCGGCTACCGAGACAGCCCCTTCAGCCAGGCAAGTTTCCGTGCGGACTCGTTTGGCGGCTCGAAATGATTTGTGCATTAATTTATTGATTAAAGTGCCAATTCGTCCCAATTCCAAGGCCTGACGGAAAGCGGCTTTCAGTTGCCCCAAAATTTGAGGCTCTCCTAAAACTAAAGAGTCAAGGCCGGAAGCAACACGGAAAAAATGACGGGCAGCATCTGAACCACTGTAAGCGTGGAGGTAGCCCTGCCAAGCTTCCACAGTGGTGCCGGCGGCAGTGGCTAAATGTTGGGTCAGGGCGAGACTAGCTGCTTCAATATCGGTGGTGGCAACTAAAACTTCCAACCGATTACAAGTCGACAAGACTAAAACTTCGGTAAATAGCGGGTTGCCTTCTGTGCAGTTATAGAAATAAGCCTCTGTTAATCCGGCTAATTTTTCACGCACTTCCACCGGAGCTCGGTGGTGGCTAACCCCTGCCACGAACAATTTTGCATGTTTATTAGTGTCTTTAGCGAGCATTACCACACATAAAACTTCCTGCTTTCTTAAAATTTATTATTAACTATAAGGCTAAACGCAATTAGCTTTAATGTCAAGTAGCTTTAGGAGGAAAGAGTAATGGCCGTTTTGCCGGGGCCTTGCCAGACTCTCCTCCAAGGGAGAATTTAAGGAAATTTTCGCTAAAATTTAAATCAGTTCAAATGGTTGTTGCCTTTTTAGGCGGAGACTAATTAATCAGCGTTTCCCATAAAAATTTGTTTTCGTTTTCGTTGAGCTCAAGAGGCATTACCAGATTTTGTAGGCATTTCTGAGCACCTTGAAAATCTTTTTGGGCCAAAGCTTTGAGCAAAGCCTCGTTGGTGGCAACTTGGCGAAAAATTTTTTCGCGTGTTTCAGGCTCTAAAGAATTTAGCACAAAAGGGCGCAAATTCTTTAAGAGCGTTGCCAATAGCCCATATTCCACCCCGAATTCCGACCTTAAACGTGCCGCAACATGGGCAGACAAAGCCGGGCTAGCGCCGCCTGTGGAAATGGCCAGGCGAAATTCCCCTCTTTCAACTAAAGCCGGCAAAGTAAAATCTGAGCTGCCGGGGTCATCTGCCAGATTGACTAAGATCCCTCTGGCTTTGGCCTCTTTTGCCACTTTTTGGTTTAGTCGGTGCTCACTGGAGGCCAAAACAGCGCATATTACTCCGTCTAAAAGCTCCGGCTTGAAGCTCGGATAGATAAGGCCTTTTTCTCCCACAGCTTGAAGCAATACATCCTGCGGCTTTGGTTCAACCACCCGAACATTTGCCCCGGCGGCCAAAATGGCCTTTAACTTCCGTTGGCCCACTCGGCCTCCACCCAATAAGAAAACAATGCGTCCCTTTAAATTGAGATTGACGGCCAGCATTTGGGCTCCCTATAAAATTTTTTGATAGCAACTAGTATTTATATTCTAACTCAAAATCATTTTAATCTCAAGCCCCAGAATTAAAGTTGGCCCTGTTTTTGACTTCCTTATTTGTTGACAAGTAATCTCGGCTGGTTTATCATTAGTTATAGATAGACTATCAGGCTTAATTTAGAGGTAACATCGTTATTTATGTTGGTTTATGATCTTATCTGCTCTCAAGGGCACCAATTTGAAGGCTGGTTTAATGATTTGGCAGACCTTACTGACCAGTTGGAGCAAAATTTAATTTTATGCCCTGTTTGTGGTGATGAAAATATTTTGCGCCGCCCTTCTACTTTTGGAGTAGTAAAGAGCAATCGTTCTGCTAACTTGCCCATTCAAGCAATGGCAGATAAACCGCCAGCTGCTCCCCAGCCCTCGTTAAATGAACTGGCCACTCGTTTGGCTGAGTTGTCCACGCGTTTTGAAAAGGAATATGACGACGTTGGCTCTCGTTTTTCAGAGGAAGCTTTGAAAATGCACTATGGAGTAACTGAGCGGCGCAATATCAGAGGGCAATCCACCGAAGCGCAAGAGGAAACCTTGCGTAAAGAAGGTGTGGAATATTTTAAAGTGCCCTTTTTGAGCCGTAAGGGGTTCACTGATAAAAGCTCATGACTATTTTCCAACCCTTTAGTAAAGCAGTTAAAATCATGCCTAAATTTGAAAGTAGTGCCCAATTGAATAAAGCAACCATCTTACTTTTGGAATCCCTTGCTGATATTTTAGCCAAAGGAAATTTTGCCTTTCGCAAAGCAGCTGATGAATTACGAGATTTTGTAGCCAGCGATCAAATTTTTGAGCCGGAAATGGTGAAGCGTTATGCTTTTAATTTGGCAAAAATAGCCGATACCGTCTCCAGTGCGCCAGAAGTTAAAGAAGACTATAATCTTTTATCTCAAGAAGCTAAAACTTCAAAACCCGCTGAAATAAAGCAAGCTGAAGTAAAGCCAGCTGTATCTAAGCCCGCTGAAGCAACAACCTCTTCGGCTCCTTGCCGGGAGAAAAACAGCGAAAGCGCAAAGTTATTAGCAGATTTGGTAAAGCAAATCTCATCTATGAGGCCCACAGCCTTTGCCGCTCAAGCAAAAGAGCTCATGGGTTTGATGGAAGAGAAATTGATTCCTTGCCCTGAATTTTTAGCAAAACTTCTGACATTGGCGACTTTAGTCAGAGATGATACTTGGTCAGAGCGCACTAAAATTATAAGTCATATTGGTAGCGTGTTGAAAGATTTAGCGACCACAGAAGCAGAATTTTTGCGTGTTTTAAGTAAAGAAGAAGTTAATTTAATTCAAACAGAGCAAGTTTTTACCAAAAATATGGAAGATGGCCTTCAGGGAATTAATGAGCTCATTGCGCCACAAGATATAACGCCACAAGATGTAGCGCCGCAAGAGCTTGATTTAGATAGTCTTTGCCAAGCACTTTCCCAAAAAGTCAACAAGCTTCAATCCCATGTTCAGGCCAAAAAAGAAGCCGATAAAGCACGCCTCACTGCTTTAAGTGAAGAAAGCCAAGTGGTTAAAGCGCGGTTGGAGCAAAGCCAGCGTGACTATGAAGATTTTTCCCGCCAAAGCCGTGAGATGTTAGAAGAAATTGAAGTTTTGAAAAAAGCCTCCTTGAGCGACCCACTGACAGGGCTCTATAATCGTCGGGCTTATGATGCCCAGATTGCCAAAACAATTGCCTCTCACCAAACCGGCACTTTGCGAACTTGTTCCATAATAATTTTCGACATTGACCATTTTAGAGACTTTAACAATGATTATGGCCATTTGGCAGGTGATCGTGTTTTGGCTTACGTGGCCCATATGGCTCGTGAAGTTTTGCGTTCGGACGATTTGATTTTTCGCTACGGTGGTGACGAATTCGTAATTTTGTTGCCTAACTCCGGCTTAGATGCCGCCGTGGGAGTGGCGGAAAAAGTGCGTTGTCATATTAATGAAGTGGAATTTAAACTCTTTAAAAATTCCGACAACATAGTCAAAATTTCCCTTTCTATGGGCGTGGCCGAGATTAAGGCCGATGATGACGAGGCAAGTTTCTTGGCCCGAGCTGACGATGCTATGTATAAATCAAAAGAAGGCGGACGCAACCAAGTGAGCATTTGTCCGCTATAAAAAATCAGAGGGCCGGGAATTTTTTTACAATTAACTTCTCAGCCATATAAAAAACTGGAATAAATCATGAGCAAAGAAGTTAAAATAGCTGACGTCATTTTTGGCGATGGGGCAAAATTGGCCGTGATTGCCGGCCCTTGTGTGATGGAATCAATAGGTTTGGTTGACGAGACAGCTGCGGCTTTGGCGGAGCTGTCGCAGAAATTGGGCATTGGCCTTGTCTTTAAATCCAGCTTTGACAAAGCCAACCGCTCCAGTCTTTCTTCTTTTCGGGGGCCTGGTTTTGATTTTGGTTTGAAAGTTTTGGCCGATGTGCGCTCAAAGTATGGCCTGCCTGTGCTCAGTGATATTCACGAAACTTGGCAAGTCGCCCCGGCGGCCGAAGTCTTAGATGCGTTACAGATTCCGGCGTTTTTGGCGCGGCAAACCGATTTGCTTGTGGCGGCAGCTCAAAGCGGCAAGCCGGTCAATGTCAAGAAGGGCCAATTCATGGCGCCGGAGGACATGGGTCAAGTGGCGGAAAAGATGTCGTCGCAGGTTGGCTTTGCGGGTCTTATGTTGTGTGAGCGGGGCACTACTTTTGGTTACCATAATTTAGTGGTGGATATGCGCTCTTTTCCCTTGATGGCCCAAAGTGGTTGGCCGGTTATTTTTGATGCAACTCACTCGGTGCAGTTGCCATCGGCCGCCGGGACTTGCTCCGGTGGCGACCGTCGCTTCATACCGCCTCTGGCTCGAGCAGCAGTGGCGGCCGGGCTCGATGGCCTTTTTCTGGAAACCCACCCTGAGCCGCAAAAAGCTTTATGTGATGGCCCTAACCAGTGGCCTTTGAAGGAACTGGAGGGCCTTTTGACAAATTTATTAGCTATTTCCGAACTTTCTCAACGGGGGGAGTCGTGAGCATCAATTTGCAACAAATTAAAATAGTGGGCTTTGATGTTGATGGCGTTTTGACCGATGGACGGATTATCCACCACGCCAACGGTGATGAAGCTAAGAATTTTCATAGCCGCGATGGTTTGGGAATCAAGATTTTGATTCAAGCCGGCCTTGAAGTTGTCTTGATTACAGCACGGAAAAGTGCCATTGTCCAGCGGCGGGCAGATGAATTGGGAATTGGTGAGCTCCACCAAAATGCTTTGGATAAATGGCCGATTTTTGAAGATATTTTAAAGCGGCGAGGTTTAGGTCTGCACGAGGCTGCTTTTGCCGGTGATGATTTAATTGATTTGCCCATCATGCGGCGGGTCGCTTTGGCCATGGCCCCAAGCGACGCCTCCCCGGAGGTTCTGAGTTTGGCTCATTTTGTCAGCTCGGCTAAAGGAGGACATGGTGCGGCTCGACAAATGGTTGAATATATTTTGAAAGGTCAAGGTCGTTGGGCAGAGGTGGTGGCCCGCTATCTGTTATAATGACAGCCCGTTTAGAACAACTGCGCCAAGAAGCTCTTTCGCTTCCCAATTCCCCGGGCGTCTATTTGATGAAGGATAAAGAAGGGAAAGTTATTTACGTCGGTAAGGCGAAAATCTTGCCTCGACGAGTGGTCAGTTATTTTCAAAAAACTCCTCCTTCCCCCCGCATTGCCCTCATGGTGGCGACCATTGATTCTTTTGACTTTGTGGTCACGGCCACGGAAAAAGAATCTCTCATTTTAGAAAACAGCTTGATAAAAAAATATCGCCCAAAATTTAACGTTATTTTGCGCGATGATAAAACTTACCCCTCTTTGCGTTTGAGCTTAGCTGAAGATTTTCCCCGTTTGGAAATTGTCCGCCGCCCGGCTAAAGACGGCAGCACCATCTTCGGCCCCTTTCCCTCTGGCGGAGCTCTGAAAGAGACTGTCCGCACGGCTATGCGCTTGTTTCCTCTGCGGCAATGTCGTCGCCCTGATGTTAAGAATATTGACCGCCCTTGTCTTAATTACCAGATGGGCCGTTGTGTCGGCCCCTGTCGTCCTGAGATGACTCCGGCTGAATACCGCCTGCTCACCGATCAAGTTCGCCTCTTTTTTAGGGGCAAACACCAAGAGCTCTTGGGCCAACTCACCCAAAATATGAAAGAGGCTGCCGACCGCTATGATTACGAAGAGGCCGCCCGCTTACGTGACCGCATCAATCAAATTCGTCGCACCTTGGAGCGGCAGGTCATTGAGCAAGCTGAAGGGTGCGATTTAGATGTCTTTGGTTTCCATTACCAAGCTGGACTCTGGCAAGGAGCTGTTCTTTTAGTGCGAGGGGGCACGGTGGCCGGTTTGCGGCCCTTGGAATCTGTTGGCGATGGCGACGAGGAAATCAACGATACCGGACTGAGCCTTTTGACTCAATACTATGGCGATGGCAACTTTATCCCGGAGGAAATTCTGTGGCCGCAAGAGCTCTCGGAAGGCGATACTTTATCTGAGTGGCTCAGTGGTCTTAGAGGTAAAAGCGTTAAAATACACCACCCAAAACGCGGTGATAAGTTGAAGCTTTTGGAAATGGCTAAAGAAAATGCTCGGGCCACTTTAGAAGACCGTTTAGGTAAGATCAGCCGTAGCCGAGGGATTATGGTGGAGCTCAAGGCCCGCTTGAATTTGCCCAAAATTCCAAGGCGTTTGGAATGCTTTGATTTGGCTCACCTTCAGGGCCAAAATGCCGTGGCCGGTTTAATTGTCATGGAAGACAACGAGTGGAAGAAATCAGATTACCGCCGCTTTCGCATAAAATCAGCCCGAGGGGGCGATGATTACGGTGGGATGCGAGAGGTGGTGGCCCGCCGTTTCAACCACGAAGAGTGGCCGGCTCCTGACCTTTTGCTTATTGATGGGGGGAAAGGTCAATTGGCCGCAACTTTGGCTGCTTTTGACGATTTAGGCATTAAAGCTCCGCCGGTGGCAGCCATTGCTAAAATTAGGCAAGAGGGCGACATCGACCGCATTTTTTTACCGGGACGGAAAAACCCGGCTGATTTGAAAGCGGGCTCGGCCGGTCTTTTGCTCCTTGCTCGTCTGCGAGACGAAGCCCACCGTTATGTTGGTGTTTTCCACCATCAATTGCAAGCTAAAACCTTTTTGGCCAGCCCTCTTTTAGAGGTGCCCGGTTTGGGCCCGGCGAAACGCAAAAAACTTTTGGATCATTTTGGTTCTCTGGAGAATTTGTCCGCTGCTCGGGCTGATGATATTTTGGCTATTGTCCATTTGAAGCCGGAGTCGGTGGAGGCTTTGCGGCAATCGCTGGCGGGGTGGCAGGAAAAAATGGAGACTATCTAGTATTTTGTTCATATAATAAACGGGCTTCGCCGGGGACGACTTTCATAAGTTGCCTGAAATTTTCGGCCCACAACTCGCTGGCGCTCAAACAGTGGGCCTTAAATTTTGCGGCCAACTTCTGAAAGTGTCCCCGGCGAAGCCCTTGTTCGGAAGTAAGGTCAGGTATAAAAAGAGGTCACTCAGGACTAAGACGGTGGGGGCCACTTTGTTTAAGCCGGAAGTATTCATTAAAGTCGCTGTTTTTGCTTATAAAGATTGACACGGTAAAGATGATAAGAAAGCCCACCATCTTTAAATGATGGTGGGCTTTAAGAGGGCTTTGGCCAGAATTTTAAGGCTGGGGGTAATGTGAGCTTAATTTTGGCGGGGTAGTTCGGTGACCCAAGTAATATCCAAAATTAGGTCGCCGCGTGTTGCTGTTTGAGCTTTATAGAGACCGGCTGAGCGAAGGCGAATTTTATTTTGGCCAATTTGCTCGTCGGTCAATTTGATTTTAACTTGGCTGGCCCGCGAAACAGAGCCGGTGCCGCTGCATTTATCGCAAGTTTGGGGGCGATAGAGAGAGTTTTGCCCCAGGCGGCTTAAAGTGCGGCCTTGGCCTAAACAGCGGGGGCAGGCTTCTTGCACTTGCCACGGCATAATGATTTCAGTTTCGTTGCCTTGGGGGCGAAGAATATAGAGGCTGTAGTAAACATCTAAACCGACTTCCCGTTGGCTGATGAAACGCCAGTTTTTGGCCTCTTGGCGACTTTCCGTCTTTTGAGCGGCGTCTTTTTTTGCGTTGGCTCGGCGGTGGCGGTTGTGGGCCACGGCTTTTTTCAACAAACTTTGGTAAGCGCTGGAAGCTTTGATGAATTTTTCCACATCCTCTTGGCTTTGCCCTTGGGCGTCGGGGTGGTGAGTTTTAGCCATGTTCCGGAAGGCGGCTTTGATTTCGCTAATTGAAGCACCTTCTTGTAAGTTCAACGCTTGGTAGTTATTAAGTTGGGTCATGGCTGCCTCCTTAGGAGTGAAAAATTTACTTGGTGACTTTTTATTTAGCAAAGCACATGCCAATTTCTCCATGCCTTGATTGGCGGTCTTTTGCCCATCTTGACTGTAAATTTTCCCCTAAAAGTGTGCACCTAAAGTCACAATATTATAGCTAGTTATTATCCCCTACTTTTAAGAAACTGTGAACATCTGAACTCTTCAAAGCTTACTGTCGTTATAATATCTTGAAATTGTTTATTATTTCTGTCTGCCCCGCAAAATTTGTTCCGCGAAAACATTTTCACACTTAAAATTTTAGCTGCGTCATAAAAGTGCCGATAAATAAATAGAGTTGCACTAAAAGTGCTTCTTTTAGCTTTCGCATTACTTACTGTGTTAATTGTGATATTCTCTAAAAAAATCAATGATAAAGAACGATATGCCAAAACAATATTCTAAAATAGCAACTTTAGTTTCCTTTATGATCTTAGTGCCTTCCTTGGCCTGGGGCCTGACCAATCACGGAAATTATTTCCCCCACGGCTGGATGAAGCCCGATCTCTTCGGTTCAATGAAAATCGGCGATGTGATGATTGATTTCGACCCCTCGGTGGACGGCGAGGAGACCAGGCGGGAGGAGTTCGTCTTGGCTAACGACGCCGGGCGCGCCATTCGTCTCAGCCATAATGGGCGCAGCTTTTGCTTTGTTGTTGATATTGACCTTGACGACCCTTGGACTTATCAGGTGGTGGATTACGATGGAAGCGGCGCCTTTGAGATGAAAGAGCCTCCCTTTTCTGATTTCCCTCTGCCCCAGTGGACTTTTGTGAATTATCCATTTCTGACTTTGCGCACAGCCGACTACACTTTAGAGGAGCCGAATGTGAATGAATTGATAAGTGCTCTGGCCGGAGTTGAAAATAGACCTTGTATAAAGAAATTCACTCCCGAACAACGGGCTGCTTTAGCTATTGCCCGGGGCGGGGAGATGCCCCCCGATGAGTGTCTGCCTGAGCCTTACTCTCCGGTTAGCGGCCTTGACGATTCCCCGCGGGTAGCTTTGAACATTTTATTTGAGTTTGATAAAGATGTTTTAACGTCACAGGCGCAGAAAACCTTAAACACCTTGGGGCGGGCGATGATGTCGCCGCAGTTGGCCGGCTCTTCTTTCCGTCTGGAAGGGCACACCGATGCCGCCGGGCCCTTTGATTACAATCAAGATCTATCCCAACGGCGTGTCCATGCTGTGCAACGTTATTTATTGGAAAATTTTGATCTAAACCCCAGCCAGCTCTTCCCCATCGGTTTGGGGGAAAGCCGCCCTTTACCGAATTTAGATCCCTTAGATGGGCGCAATCGGCGGGTGGAAATTGTGAACACAAGCCCGGCTTCGGTGGCTGCTAATTATTGATTTGGGTTTGGTGGTGTTTAATTTATTATTTCCTAGGCTCCTGTGGAGCAACTTTTTCGAAATTGCCTGTATTTTAGCCCCTAAAGTTCGCATACGCTCACATTCATGGGTAGCGTGGCCACTAGTTTGGCTGTTGTGGCCCGCGAAAAGGGTCAGGAAGCAGCCGACCGCTTTAAGAGCTATTTGAACCAAAATGTGGCTCCTAATGTGGGCATTAACGTCATCGATCCCGGGCTCGAAATAAATGAAACGGTTTCGATTAGCGAGGCCAATAGTCGGTCGCAAGCCCTTACCCTTGGTTTAGAAAAATGGGAGGTGGGGGGAGATTATAACACCCTCACCCCACAATGGAGTAGTGACGAGAGAACCGAGAAGGGGACTGTGGCCAACCTCGATGAGCTCTATGCCATCTACCAAGCTTCCCGACACGCCGCAAGTGGTGAGGAAGAAACGCAAAGCTTAAAAAGCCCCACCGGCAATTTGGTGGACACAGTGGCTTAAAGGCTTTAGGACACGCTAATTAATCAGCGTTTCCTTTATTTCCCCATTTGGTTTATGACCCGCGCCGCAGCACAAGCCGCCCCGTAGCCATTATCAATGTTGAAGACAGCCAAGCCCGGAGCACAACTGGTGAGCATGCTCGAAAGAGCAGACTCACCACCACGGGCAACGCCGTAGCCGGTGGAAGTGGGCACCCCAAAAATGGGCTTTGAAGTCAAGCCGCCTAAAACCGAGGAAAGGGCGGCGTCCAGCCCGGCCACCACGATGATGACGTCAGAGGCGTTTATTTTTTCCAAGTTGGAAGTGAGCCGCCAAAGCCCGGCCACTCCGTTATCTTCGAACACTTCAAAATCTATGCCTAAGTATTCCAGCGTTTTCGCCGCCTCCCAAGTGCTTCGTCCGTCGGCTGTGCCGGCCGAGACAATGGCCACTTGGCCTTTATTCTGTTTGGGTTGGGGGAAGGTGAAAGCTGTGCCTGATAACTCATGGTAATGATAACATTTTTGGATGTCAGGATCTTGGGCATAGAAAATTTCAGCTGCCAGGCGCGTAAAGAGAATGGGCTTGTCACTTGCGGCAAATTCCGTCAAAAGATGCGCCAGGGCTTCTGGGTTTTTCCCTTCGCTAAAAACGGCTTCCGGCAGACCAATGCGGGCGGTGCGTCCGTGGTCGAAGAGGACGCCGTGGTTTATTCTGTCGTTCATTTATTATCCTCAGAATCCATAGTCAACTCTACGGCTAAGCGGTCGGCCATAAGTAAGCCTTTTTCCGTTGGTCTGATGCGGTGTTCGGTTCGGATTAAATGGCCTGATTGTAAAAACTCTTCCAAGCGTGGGGATCCGGCCAAATAATCTTCCGGCAATCCTTCGGGGAGCCGTAAGGCAAGCATGACAGTCTCCAGACGAATGGCGGTTTCATCGAGATCTTCAATCCAAGCCCGCGGGGTAGCTCCGGAGGCCAAAGCCGAGGCCCACTGGCGCACTGATGAGGGGTTGGCCCATCTTTTAATGCCATCAAATGAGTGAGCCGATGGGCCCAAGCCCAAATATGGTTCTCGGAGCCAATATTTAAGGTTATGGGCCGATTCATAACCGGGGCGGGCGAAGTTGGAAACCTCATAGCGGTAAAAGCCTTCGTTGACCAAAGCTTGGCCGGTCAAGAGAAAGAAATCAGCTATTTTGTCCGGTGGGGGTAGGGGAGGAAGCAGCCTATCTGAAATAGATTTGGCCAAGGGAGAGTTAGGTGCCACCGTGAGGGCATAGGCCGACAAATGGTGGGGCTTGAGCTCCACGGCGCGCATGAGGTCGTGGCCCCAATCTTCCAAATTCTGCGACGGCAACCCATAGATGAGATCAAGGCTTAGCTCAAAGGGATATGTGGCTAGTAAAGCCAGCGCACGGCGGTTGTCTTCAGCTGAATGCCCTCGCCCCAACACCGGGCCTAAGAAGCGATCGTCCAGCGATTGCACCCCCACCGAAAGGCGGTTAACCCCTTTTTTCGCCCACAAGTCGGCTTGTTCAGAGTTGATGTCTTCGGGGTTGGCTTCCAAAGTGAATTCTTTTACTTGAGATAGATCTAAAGGTGCCAGAGCCTCCATGAGCCCATCCCACCCCTCTTTGTTTAAGAGGCTGGGGCTCCCGCCGCCAATATATAATGTGGAAAAGCTTTGGGGCCAGGTGGCAGTGCATCGGGCCACTTCTTTGGCCAGGGATTCGATGTATTTAGGCACCATCTCCAGAGCTGAGATGGAGTAAAAATCGCAGTAAGGACAACGGCGAGCACAAAAGGGGAAGTGGATATAGAGGCCGGGCGATGCTGACATTTCTCACCTTTTATTCCAAATAAAAATTCTATTTCAATTTAAGCGGCAAGCCTGCCACCGCCAAATAGGCTTGATCGGCCGCCGCCGCTATCATTTGGTTTGCGGCCCCGGCCAGATCGCGAAAGCTTCGGGCCAGTGGATTCATGGGCACAATACCACCCCCAAGCTCGTTTGAAACAACCACCACCGGGCCGGGGTAGCGGCTGATGGCGATGAGAAGTTTGTGGACTTTCTGTAAGGCCGCCTCCGCATCGTCGCCTTGCCCAAGGAGGTTCGAAAGCCACAAGGTGACGCAGTCAAACATAATAACGCCGTCGCCGCTTAGAGATTCAATAGCTGCCGCCGGGTCTAAAGGGGCTTCCACTGTTTGCCAGCCTACCCCTCTTTCTTGTTGGTGGCGGCTGATTCGCACGGCCATTTCTTCGTCCAAGGCTTCAGCGGTGGCCAGGTAGATGCGAGGAGGCGGGAAGGTTTCGGCGTATTTTTGGGCCAGAGCTGTTTTGCCGCTCTTGGCTCCTCCTAAATAAAAAGTCAGTTTGCCCATGGGAATGCCTCCTTAAAAAAATTACTCTAAAGTTTTGTTCAGCAAAAGCGCTGTGCGGAAGTCGCGTTCTAGCCCGCTCTTTTGGGCTTTTTGTTGAAAATGAGCGGCTATGGTTTTGCGGTATTTAACTGATTTATCAAAAAGCAAATGTTGCCGGGCTGTCAGCTTTTCTACTGCAATTTCAATTATTAAGCAGGCGCGAAAAGCCGGCTGGGCCATCAGCGATTCCGGGGCCATGCGTTCTGCAATGGGGTCGTTTAAAGCTTCGGGGTCATATTTGGCAATGAATTTGTGTAATATCTTATATTTAATTTCAGCATCTTTAATTTCCCGGGCTACCCCGCGAATGAGCACCGAGCTTCCCAGTTGGCTGTCGCCGCAAGGGCTTTCGGATATTTCACTGGTAATGAGCCCCAAAGCCTCAGTCACGGTGATTGCAACTTTTGGGTTGGCCCTGAGATTCGTAATTTTGCCGCCATTGCCACTGTGGATATAAATGGAGCCGCCGTGCCAAATGTAGTTTAACGGAATGGCTTGGGGCCAGCCGTCAGCATCAATCGTCGTAAGGTGCGCCACTTCTTGGTTGGCTAGAAATTCATCAATAGCTGTCGAATCATTCCACTGCCGTTCTTTTCTCAATTTTGCACCTTCTTTCAGTCTGTTACATTATTACTAGTCAAGCTTTCGCCGGTTGTTGACTTCGCCGGTTTCATTTCTTTTTGGAATTTCTATTTAAGTTTAATATATATTATATTTATACCATATACTGTAGAAGTTTGGCAAGTTAGAGGGCCACCACGTCCAGGGCCTACGCGTCTTAATTTATTTAACGTTCATGGTGTTCTATCAAATTAGATTGACGTGCAAGGGGAGCCACGTTTCCCTAATTCCCCAAAAGGACTCCCAGTGGTTTCAGGCCGGGGATATTGTCGCAGACTACTTTGATGATGGCCATGGCCGGAACAGCAATGAGCATCCCCACAGTGCCCCAGAGCCAGCCCCAGAGAAAAAGGGCGATGAGTGAGGCGGTGGGGGAGAGGTTAACGCTTTGGCCCAGCATAAGGGGTTCCATGATGTTGCCGGTTAGGAACATAACCAAAGAGAGCACAATGGCCAGCCAGATGACAAGGCTGAGGCTGCCTAAATCCGGTTGCAGGGCGGCCACTAACACGGGGGGGACAACCGAAAGAAGAGGGCCGATGGTGGGGACTAAGTTCAAAAAGGCGGCGAAAACTCCCCAAGTTATGGCGAAATCCACGCCAAACAAAAAGCAAGGGACAGCCACGCCTACCCCGGTGATGATGCTGGTTAAGGTCTTGGCCCAGATGTAGCTCTGAACTTGGTCGCCAATGCTTTCAAAGGCACGGCGCAAAATGGCCCCCCGCTTGTCGGGGAAGGCTTGGTTTAATTTGGCCGGAAATTGCGGCAGGGCCGGTAAGAAATAGAGCATAAATAAGAGTGTTACCGAGATATAAGCCAAGACGGTGATGAAAGAGTTGAGGGTGTCGCCCACCAGGCCCGAAAGGGAGATGTTGCCTAATAAGGTTTGGATTCTTTCAGTGGTGATGAAGGGAAAATGTTCCGGGATGGCTTTGGCTTGGGTGAAGAGTTCGGTGAGGCGTTCTTCGTATTTGGGGAAACCGTCGCGGAAGGCTACGAAACTGGCGATGAGATAGCGTCCGCCCAGCCAAAAGAGGGCGATCATGGCCGCCAGCACGACCGGGATGCCAAACCCGCGCGGGATTCCCTTTTGGCGGAGCCATTCCACCGGCGGACTGAGTAAGAATGTGACGAACAGAGCCAAAAGCATCGGTAAAAAGATAAACTTTAAAGTGATGAGAAGCCAGGCAATGAGGAGCGACATGGTCAAAAATAAAAAGGCGGCAAAGGTTTTACTGCTGGCGGCATTTTGAGCTTTGAGATTATTTTTAAGCGGCATGGTTTTAGCATCCTCTTTGTGGTATAATTTTATGGTTTGATATAATTTTACTTCCACTTGTTTTAGTATAACTGATTGCGGCACCTTTCGCCAGTTTTAATAATTTACTTATCCTGATTGTTATTAATTATGAATCGCCCGATTAAACTTTTACCTGATGAGCTAATAAACCGTATTGCTGCCGGAGAAGTGGTGGAGCGTCCGGCTACGGTCTTAAAAGAGCTGGTGGAAAATAGCTTAGACGCCGGGGCTGACCGCTTGGAAATTGAAATTCACAGCGGAGGCAAGCGCCTGATTAGAGTGCGTGATAATGGCCGCGGTATGGGGCCTGATGATCTTCTCCTTTCCATTGAACGTCATGCCACCAGTAAACTTGAGCTCAATGACGATTTGAGCCGCATTGTCACCTTGGGCTTTCGGGGGGAAGCTCTGGCCAGCATTGGCGCTGTTTCTAAAATGACCATCACCAGTGCCCCGGAAGGGGAACCGGCTCATTTTCTAAAACTCTTTGGTGGTAAGCTTTTGGAAATGGCCGAAACTTCGGCTAATCGCGGCACGACCATTGAAGTTAAGGATTTGTTTTATAATGTGCCGGCTCGCAAAAAATTCTTGCGCACCGAGGCCACTGAAAGTGGCCATCTTTTGAGTATGGCTCACCGCTATGCTCTTTCGCGGGCTGATTTGAGTTTGAGCTATAGTGAAAATGGACGTGAAGTTTTTAGCGTGGAAAGCCGTCATGATTTTAAAACGAGGGTCTTTCGCATTTTAGGGCGGACGGCGGCCGAAAATCTGAATCCCTTTTCTTATGAGCTTCCCGAAGGAGAAATTAAAATCCACGGTTGGCTCACCTCACCGGAGCACCTTTTGCGTAACCCCGGGCAGTTGTTTTTATATGTGTTGGGGCGTCCGGTGAAAGACCGTTTGCTCATGCGGGCTTTGCGTGAGGGATATGGCCGTTTGCTTCCGCCTTCCAGTTGGCCGGCGGCGATTATTTTTATTGAGCTCCCGCCGGAAGATGTTGACGTCAACGTCCACCCGGCCAAGACGGAAGTTCGTTTTCGCAAGGCCGAGCAGATGTTTTCGGCACTGTCGCGCGCGGTGAGTCAGGCCGTGGGCACAGCTCCTATTCAAGGTGGAACTTGGGCGCAAAGAAGTGTTTCTCCGCTGATTGAAGGGGAGGGGCCGGGTCTGTTGCCCTCAGTTGCTCCGGCTTTCACCCAAGTCCCGGAGGCGAATTTGCCTCCGTGGCTGAAAGTGACGGACGATTTACCGCCGTGGATGAAGCCCGAAGTAGCCGGGCCAACAAGCTCTGCTTCGGCTCCGGGGGGCGAAGCAGAGCAAGTATTGTCGGCGAATGAGAAGCCAATAGCTAATGGTGAGCTAATAGTTAATGGTGAGTCGGCACTAAAAGAGCCCTCCGACCATGCAAGGTTGCTAGCCTCACCTCCGCAAGCTAAAGAAGAGCAGATAGAGAGCATTCCCACTTCAGCCGAAACTAACAAAGTAGTGACTGAACGAACGCCTCTTTACTCCGCTAAAACAGATGGGCGAGGGGAGGAAGCCTATAACTTTGAAGAACTTCAAGCCCTTGCGCAAATATACCAAAGCTACATTTTAGCCCAAGGGACAAAGGGGCTTTACCTCATCGACCAGCACGCCGGGCACGAGCGGATTCTTTTCAATCAGTTAAAAAAGCGTTTAGATGACGGCCTCCCCGGTCAAGCCCTTCTTTTTCCCGATACCATGGATTTGCCGCCCAAGGAAGCCGCCGCCGCTGAAAACCTTCAGCCTCATTTGGAGCGCTTGGGTTTTGAGTTGGAGCATTTTGGTGAGCGGACTTTTATCTTGAAAAGTGCTCCGGCTATTTTAAAAGACCACGACCCCTGGCCGCCTCTTTTAGAAATTTTAGGTTCCGGTGGTGATAATTGGAGCTTTTTGGAAAACGCCGGGCTCACCGAAGCTTTAGAGCGTATGGCCAAGAGCTGGCTCTATAGCCTGGCTTGCCGGGCGGCCATCAAAGCGGGCGACAAACTTACATTACCCGCCATGCAGGCTCTTATTGACGATATGCGTCTGGCAGAGCATGGAGCCTATTGCCCCCACGGTCGTCCGGCCATTCAACTAATCGAACGTTCAACCATTGAAAGGCGCTTTGCCCGCTAAAAATTAAAAAGTGATCCACCTGGTTTTCTGGCCCATTTTTTGCATAAATGCTTTTTGGCGGGATTGAAAGGCAGTTTTTTTGACTAAAGTAGCATTTTTTGCCACCATAAGCCAAAATATGGGCTTAATAATGGCATTTTTGCCACATATGCCTCTTGAAATTATTTTTAATAGGTTTATTATAGTAGGTATATATATTTTACAGCTCAGTAAAATTTTTCTAAAATTTTTCGAGCTTATTTATGTAAACGCTGATTTATTCTGCTTGCAGAAGAAATCAGCAAGGCACGCCGCCTCTCATGAGTCCTCTCAGAACGGAAAATCTTTAGTTTTCCTCTCATTAAGGGCGGCGGCGAAGTTGACAAATTGCCAACTTCGTAAGGAAACGCTAATACATCAGCGTTTCCTTATAACTTACCCAAAGTTTTGAAGGGAAACCAATATGTATATCCCCATGGTAGTGGAGCAAACAGGCCGCGGCGAACGGGCCTACGACATCTATTCTCGCCTTTTGAAAGACCGCATCGTTCTTTTGGGCACAGCCGTAGACGACAATGTGGCCAATTTAATCTGCGCTCAACTCATTTTTTTGGAATCAGAAGACCCCAATAAAGATATACATTTCTATATAAATTCCCCCGGTGGTTCAGTCACCGCCGGGCTCGCCATTTACGACACCATGCGTTTTATTAAACCTGACGTGGCCACCCTCTGTTTGGGCCAGGCCGCCAGCATGGGGGCTGTTTTGTTGGCGGCAGGGGCCGCAGGCAAAAGGAAAGCCCTCCCCAATAGTCGCTTGATGATTCACCAGCCTTCCGGTGGTTTCAGAGGCCAGGCCACTGATATTGACATTCAAGCTCGCGAAATGGCCAAGGTCAAAGCCACACTCAACCAAATTTTAGCCGACCACACCGGCCAAGAAGTTGAAAAAGTCGCCTTGGATACTGAGCGGGATTACTTTATGAGCGCCGCCGAAGGCCGAGCTTACGGACTCATTGATCAAGTGATTACTGCTCGCGACTAAAATTATAAGCTTTAAGTTATTTTGATGCTTAAGGAAACGCTGACTATTTATTTTGTATAATGAAGTGACGAAGCCTCGCCGCTTGGCACTTTTGGTCACTTATGGAGATATGGTATGGAAAACGAATACGAAAACCAACCAAATTGTTCTTTTTGCGGGCTTCCCCAAAGGGAAGGGGTGCGCATGATTGCCGGCCCCGAGCCCGATAAAATTCATATTTGCGAATTATGTCTGGAGCAATGCCGGGAAATAATGGCTACTGACCCGGCCATCAAACAAGATGGCGAGAGTTTGGAAATTCCCAAACCTCATGAAATTAAAGCTATTTTAGATGATTACGTCATTGGCCAAGACCAGGCTAAAAAAATATTATCGGTGGCTGTTTACAACCACTACAAGCGCATTGAAAGCCAAAACGACAAAGACGATGTGGAAATCTCCAAAAGCAATATCTTGCTCATCGGCCCCACCGGGAGCGGTAAAACTCTTTTGGCTCAAACTTTGGCCCGCATTTTGAACGTGCCCTTCACCATTGCTGATGCCACCGCTTTGACAGAGGCCGGCTATGTTGGCGAAGATGTGGAAAATATCATTGTCAATTTATTGCAAGCTGCCGATTACGATGTAGAACGCGCCAGCCGCGGCATTGTTTACGTTGACGAAATAGATAAAGTTGCTCGCAAAAGTGACAATGCTTCCATTACCCGAGACGTCTCCGGCGAAGGTGTCCAGCAGGCTCTGCTCAAAATTATTGAAGGCACGGTGGCGGCGGTTCCCCCAAAAGGTGGGCGGAAACACCCCCAACAGGAATTCACCAAAGTCGACACCACCAACATTCTCTTCATCTGCGGCGGAGCCTTTGTGGGCTTGGATAAGGTCATCAAAAGCCGGGTGGGTGTTAAAACCATGGGTTTTGCCGCCAACATCGACGCCAACATTGATAACCGCGAGGTGGGCGAGGTCTTGGCCGATTGCCACCCGGAAGATTTATTGAAATTTGGGCTTATTCCGGAGTTCGTGGGGCGCTTGCCGGTGGTGGCCACTTTGACTGAATTAAATGAAGAGGCGATGATTCGCATTCTCAAAGAGCCCAAAAACTCTTTGGTGAAGCAATATCAAAAGCTTTTCCGCTTTGAAAATGTTGAGCTCAAATTCACTGAAGAAGCTTTGGTGGCCGTGGCTTGTGAAGCTTTGAAACGCAAAACAGGGGCCCGCGGCTTAAGAAGCATCCTCGAGGGAGCCATGCTTGATATTATGTATGACTTGCCCTCTATGGATAAAGTTCGTGAATGCTTGATCAGCGAAGAAGTTATTTTGAAAAAAGAAGACCCCATCATTATTTATGAGAGTGAATCGGCCAAAGTTGAAAACGAAGTGGCTTAAGCACTTTGTCTTGGCTTCAAGTTTAGGGTGCCTAAAAATTTCTCTCCAATATATTTTGCCAATACCATAAAATTAGTGGCAAATTTACGGCAAAAAAGGAAAAAATATGCTATTTGGTTCCAACCGGAATAAATCTAAGCCCAACGGTCAGAAATATCACCTGCCGCTTCTCCCTTTAAGGGATGTGGTTTTGTTCCCCCACATGGTGGTGCCTCTGTTTGTGGGGCGTGAAAAATCCATCAAAGCCTTGGAACACGCCATGAGTTTGGAAAAGAGTATTTTTCTCTGCACTCAAAAAGATGCCAAAGTCGATGAACCCATGGAAGGTGATATTCATGAAATCGGCACCTTAGGGACGGTTTTGCAGCTTTTGCGCCTGCCTGATGGCACGGTGAAAGCTCTGGTGGAAGGTAAAGCCAGGGGACGAGTGGAAAAATTCCTTGAGCACCAAGATTTCTTTTATGTGGAAATCGAAACCTTTGTTGAGCCGGAAGAGCCGCCATTGGAAATTGAGGCCCTTTCTCGCAGCCTTAATTCCACTTTTGAAAGTTTTGCTAAAATTAATAAGAAAATTCCGCCGGAAGTTGTGAACACTGTGGCGGCCATCACCGATGCTTCCCAGCTCTGCGACAGCATGGCTAACCACTTGAGCTTAAAGCTGGAAGATAAGCAACTCCTTCTTTCTTTGGTGAGCCCTCTGGCCCGCATGGAAGCCCTTTATGAGCTTTTGCGGGGCGAGATTGAGGTTTTGCAAATTGAACAGCGCATTAAAAACCGCGTCAAAAAGCAAATGGAAAAGACGCAAAAAGAATATTACCTCAATGAGCAAATGCGGGCCATTCAAAAGGAAATGGGCGACAGCGACGATTTGAAAAATGAAATCGCTGAACTAGAGGAAAAAGTCAAGCGTCGTCGCCTTTCCAAAGAGGCTAAGCAAAAAATCCACCATGAGCTGAAAAAACTCAAACTCATGTCGCCCATGAGCGCCGAAGCCACGGTGGTGCGCAATTATATTGATTGGATCTTGGCTCTTCCCTGGTATGAGCGCAGCCGCGACCGCTTAGACATTGTGGAAGCCGAACAAATTTTAGACGAAGATCACTACGGCTTGGAAAAACCCAAAGAGCGCATTTTGGAATATTTGGCTGTGCAGAGTTTAGTGCGCAAAAATAAAGGCCCCATTCTCTGTTTGGTCGGCCCTCCGGGTGTTGGTAAAACTTCGTTGGCTCGGTCGGTGGCTCGGGCCTTGGGGCGCAACTTTATTCGCCTTTCTTTAGGCGGGGTGCGAGATGAAGCCGAAATTCGAGGCCATCGCCGCACTTATATCGGGGCCATGCCCGGCAAAATTATCCAGAGTTTGCGCAAGGCCAAAACCAGTAATCCGGTTTTGTGTTTAGACGAAATAGATAAAATGTCCACTGATTTCCGTGGCGACCCGTCGGCTGCTTTGCTGGAAGTTTTAGACCCCGAACAAAACTCCAAGTTTGGTGATCACTACCTTGATTTGGATTACGATTTGTCAGAGGCCATGTTTATAACCACGGCCAACAGCCTCTATTCCATCCCGGCTCCTTTGCAAGATCGTCTGGAAATTATCCGCATTTCCGGCTACACTGAAGATGAGAAGTTAAATATTGCCAAAAACTTCCTCATTAAAAAACAAGTGGAAGCCAACGGCCTCACCTCAGAACAGTTGGACATCACCGACAACGCCATCTTGACTACTATCCGCCGTTATACCAAAGAGGCCGGTGTGCGTAGTTTGGAGCGGGAAATCGCCTCCATTTGCCGCAAGGTGGCTCGTGAAACTTTGAAGAATCCGGTTAGTTTGCCCAAAATTTCTGGCAAAAATTTAAATCAATATTTGGGCATTCCCAAATTCCGCTACGGCATTATCGAAGAAGCTGACGAAGTTGGGGTGGTGACAGGCTTGGCTTGGACAGAAGTTGGCGGGGATACCTTAACCACGGAAATCCTCATCATGCCCGGCCGCGGCAATTTGATTCTCACCGGTAAATTGGGTGAGGTCATGCAGGAATCGGCGCGGGCGGCCTTGAGCTATGTGCGCTCCATTTCCGGCCGTTTGGGTCTGGATTCCGGCTTTTACCGCAAAGTTGACATTCACATCCACATTCCCGAAGGTGCCATTCCCAAAGATGGGCCGTCAGCGGGCATCACTTTAACCACCGGGCTCGTTTCGGCGTTGACGAAATACAAAGTGCGCCGTGATGTGGCCATGACCGGGGAAGTTACTTTGCGGGGACGGGTTTTGCCCATTGGCGGCTTGAAGGAAAAAATCATGGCCGCCCATCGCGGTGAGATGAAAACTATCATTATCCCTAAAGAAAATGAGAAAGACCTCAAAGACATACCCGAGCGGATTTTGAAAAATTTGGAAATTATTTCAGTTTCTCAAGTGGACGAAGTGCTGCCCGTGGCCCTGGTGGTGCCGGAGGGTGAATCACTTTTTAAAGAGCTTGCACCGGAAGTCGAAGTGCCTTCCCCGGACGCTTCAAGCACTGAAGAGGCCGGACAAAGGGCCGCTCATTAAGTAAACGCTGGTTTATTCTGTAGCAGAATAAACCAGCAAAGCACGCACGCCTTTCATGAGCGCTTCGGGACGGAAAAACGTGGTTTTTCCTCTCATTTCGGCGTGGCGAAGTAGGCGCAATGCTACTTCGCAAGGAAACGCTAATAAATCAGCGTTTCCTTAACACTAAATTGCCCTTGAATTTTAATAGCAAAGCAACTAATATAGTTGATGCTGAAAGGTTTTCTTTTGTCGCCTTTCTTAGCATCGACTATATTAGTTAATATTATTTAAATGGAGTGAATCCTGTGACCAGCTTAACAGCCAGCCCTTTTCTTGTTACTTTAGGTGAAGCCCTCATTTGGGCTACTCGAATTTACGTCTGGCTCATCATTATCCGGGTTCTTTTAACTTGGATAAGCCCCAATCCCCACAGCCCGTTTATTTTGTTTCTGAATAAACTGGTTGATCCTGTTTTAAATTTAGGCCGTCGCCTGTGTCCTTTTACTTTAGGCGGCCTTGATTTTACCCCGGTTTTAATTATCATTGTTCTTCAATTTGGCGGCTATTTAATTGGCAACTGGCTTTATCACTTAGGCATGGGAGCATCAGCTTTTGTGATTTTGCCGCTGGCTGTTTTGGGTTTGTTAACCGTCCTTTATTCTTTGGCGTGGATTTTGTTTCTGGTTATGCTGGTGCGCTTGATAATGGGCCTGGTTCAGCCTTCGCCTTATAATCCCATTGTGCAAATAGTCTATGCTTTGACCGAGCCGCTATTGGCCCCCATGCGCCGCTTTTTCCCACCGGGTCCCAAAGGCCTCGATTGGCGAGCTTTAGTCTTTTTAGTGGCTATTTATTTAATTCAAAATGTTGTTTTGGGCCCTTTAGCGAACATGGTTGAAGCGTGGAGGGTAATGTTTGTCGGAGGTTGAGAGCGTTTCTTATTTGAGTCTTTACCTGGCTCCGCGGGCGGCGAAAAATGCCGTTGTGGGTTTTCACGGTGATGATTTGAAAATTAAAATTGCCGCCCCTCCGGTGGATGGTGCGGCCAATGAAGAGCTCTTGAAATTTCTGGCTAAAACATTAGCCTTGCCAATAAAAAATATCAGCCTTACTGCCGGGCACACCGGGCGGCGTAAAATTGTGAAAATAAATGGTCGAACCGAGGCCGAAGCTTTGGCTCTGCTGATGGAAAAGATGTAATCTATTTGGCAAAATTACCTGTTTTGCTTGCGCTGATAATGGGAGGGAAAACCACGTTTTTCCGCTCCCAAAAGATCTCATAAAAGGCAGCGTGCCTTGCTGATTAATCCTGCGTGCAGAATTAATCAGCGTTTCCTTAAGATATTTAAGCATTAATGTTTAGGAGAAAGTTTTATGGTTGAGATTCCGGAAGGAGTTTACTCTGAAACCAAAGTTCAGAAAATAGGCACCATGGGCACAGCCCGCACCCAGACAATTGTGGATTATTACCGCTGCACTCGCCTTGATGATAACACCATGAGCATTCAGATTTTAGATATGTATGGCGACCCCATTCCTTTGGTCGAAAAGGTGAAAATAGAGGATTTCCTCAAACGTTTTACCTATGAGCCCGATAAATTTAAAACTAAAAAATCCCCAAGTGATCTGGCCACCGAAAAGGCTGTGGCCACCGCTGAAAAGCACATGGAGCGCAAGGAATATCATTCCGCTGAGTTTGAATTCAGTAAAGCTTTGAAGCTCGATGAAGAAAATGTGCGGGCCAATTTTGGTTTGGGCAAAGTTTATATGGAAACAGGTGAAGTGGAAAAAGCCACCCAATTGTTTACCAAACTAGCCTCTGAAGACAAAGTTTTAGACCCGGAAAACAGGCATATTTTAAATCAATTGGGCATTGAGTTGCGGGGGCTTTCTCTTTATGAGCAAGCTATTCAGTTTTATGAAAAAGCTTACGCCTTAGCTAAAGACGATGAGAACCTTCTCTTTAACATTGGACGGGCTTACTTTGAAAAAGGCGAGGGCACTTCGGCCCGCTCTTATTTAGAAAAAGCCTTGGCCATTAACCCGAAATTTGAAGCTGCCACGCGGCTCATTGCCTCTATAAAAGATTGAGGAATTAATTTTTCTTAGCATGATTAGATGTTTAAGACGAGGCAAAACACTAGACGAGCTAGGGCGGCGTAGGAGCCCTAGATGTTGATAAGGAGCTTGGGGAATAGAGTGGGTGAAAGTACACTCTATTCTCGTCTGGCTTTGGCCAGAGCTTTAGTGGCCCCGGCGTCCAAATCCGCCGTTAAAATAAGCTCAGGGCGGCGGGCTAAAGTGCGAGCCAGTGAGGCACTTTGGCGCCATTTTATGACTTCGGCGTGATTGCCCGATAAAAGAACATCCGGAACCTTCAATCCCCGAAATTCCGCCGGGCGCGTAAAGTGAGGGTATTCTAACAAACCACTTTGGTGGCTTTCTTCTTCAGCTGATTCCTCTTTCCCCATAAAGCCCGGCACCAAACGGGCCACAGCCTCCATCACGGCCATTGCCGGAATTTCACCGCCATTGAGCACATAATCTCCGAGGGAAATCTCCTCATCAATAGCCAAATCAATAGCCCTTTGATCTAGCCCCTCATAGCGAGCGCAGACGAGCACCAAATGCTCTCGTGCTAGCAACTCAGTCACCAGCTTTTGGTCGAGAGAGCGTCCGCTGGGGCTGAGAAAGATGCGCCATGGCTTGGGGCCTTTGGTGCTCACCGATTCAATGGCGGCCACCATGGGTTCCGGCTTTAAGACCATGCCTGGGCCTCCGCCGTAGGGCCGGTCGTCCACTGTGCGGTGGCGGTCTTGGGTAAAGGAGCGCAAGTCTATGATGTTGACGTCAATAATCTTTTTGGCCAACGCTTTGGCCATGAGTGATTCTGCCAAAAATGGGTCAAATAATTTTGGGAAAATGGTTATGACGTCAAAGCGCATGAAAGAGCCTTATTCTTTGGGTGGGGCATCGGTGAAAATCCCCCGTTTCCCAAGCAGATAGAGAATTAAAAAAGCGGGCAAAGCAGTGGCCGTGCTAAAGTAAAAGAATCCCTCCCAGCCCATGGATTCCACCAAAAATCCGGCCGGAGCCGAAAGAAGAGTGCGCGGCAGGGCCATGAGGGCTGAGAGAAGGGCATATTGCGTGGCACTGAAACTGCGGTTTGTCTGGCTGGCCATGAAGGCCACAAAGGCCGATGTGCCGAGCCCGGCGGCTAAATTTTCTTGGCTGATGACAAAGGCTAAAGACAGGTGATGCACCGGCAGATATGTTAGCAGAACAAAGCCTAAGATGGTGATCATCTGGTAAAAACCAAAAAGCCACAAGCTGAGGCGTTGCCCCCACCTCAAGACGCACCATCCCCCGATCATCACGCCTAAAAGAACAGGAAAGGCTCCGAATATTTTGACTACGGCCCCGATTTGAGCTTTAGTGTAACCCAAATCAGTGTAAAAGGCGGTGGTTAAAGCGGTGGCCAGCTGGTCGCCAAATTTGTAAAAAAAGATGAAGAGCAAAATCAAAACAGGGGAGGAGCGAGACCAGAAATCTCGCAAGGGCTCTAAAATAGTCTCTTTTAAACTAGCCGGGCGGCCGGGTCGTTCCACCTGCGGTTCCGGGCTGAAGATGAGGGTCAGCGGCCCCACCAGGAGCAAAAGGGCGGACAAGCGGAAGGTATTGGCCCAGCCGACATATTCCGCCACAATGAGCCCACCGCCGGAAATTGCCAGCATACCCAAGCGATAGCCCCAGACGTAATAGGCTGAGCCCACTCCCAGCTCGCGGTCGCTTAAGTCGTCGCGGCGGTAGGCATCCACTAAGATGTCTTGGGTGGCGGAGGCAAAAGAGATAAAGAGAGTCACTAAGGCAACTGCCGCCAGATAATTGGCCGAGACTAAGCTCATGGCAAACATGCTTATAATTAAGGCGATTTGGGCAAGTAATAGCCAGCCGCGGCGGCGTCCCAAAGCTTTTAAAAAGGGTGGGTCATAGAAATCTAGCCCGGGCGCCCACAAAAATTTTAAGCTGTAAGGAAGCCCCACTAAGGCCAGAGCCCCAATGGCTTTGATGTCCACTTGGGCCTCGGCCAACATCCGTTGGACTAAGGTGGAGGTGACCAAAAGAGGAGCCCCGGAGGTGAAACCCATGAGAAAGCTGGTGATAAATTTGCGCTCTATCGCTTTGCGCCAGAGGGGCTTTTTTTTCGGTTTTTGACCGGATTCTTTGCTTTCGGCCTCTTTGGGTGCTAGGGTATTATCGTTCATTTGCCGGCCTTGCTCATTGGTTAGCCCTTAATGAGCGTTCCGGAAACCACAGCTCGGCCACAATTTGCCACCCTTGACCAAGGACGTTTTTCTCAAAAATAAGCAGACGCAAACCCATGTCGTTGCGTAAATTAGATTCATATTTAAGGTTGAAAAGAGCCCAGACAAGATTGTCGTTACTGGGGTCTTGTAAAATTAAAGGCTGAGATATGGCCAAGTTGACCTCGCCTGAGGTGTTGGCTTCGGAATTTAGAGCTTGGCGGAAATTTTCCCGTTTCACCTCTAAAGGCGGTTGTCCCAATTCGAAAAACTGGAAGCTGGAAGCATAAAGAGCTGCCATATCGTCCGGAGTGCGGCGGGCTTGGGAACGCACCCAAACACTCACATTTTGCGAAATTTGTTCTAAAGAGGCGCTGTCCGGCTCTTGGTCAAACTCGGCGTTTGTGCCCACGACTAAGGGGAGCACATCTTGCGGAAGCAAAGTGGCCACCCGAGGCCAGATCGTTTTAGCTTCCTCTAAAGGCACCTGACGCGACGGTGGGAATTGAAAAACAAGGGGCTTTTCAGCGCGCGGACGACCAATGAGGAACAAGCCTGACCTTTGGAACTTGGGCACCGCAACTTCTGCTTTGAGCCCGGGGCCTTTGGCGTCACCTTGCCAGAGGCGGCCACTGATTCTGTCTTGGTTGATTACCAAGGCCAAAGAGCTTTGGGGCAAGGCTAAAATCTGCGGTGGCGGGGTGGGTAAAGATGGGGCTGTGACCCCGGCTTCTTCCAGAGCGGAGTTGTCCCCGGCCGGTGTGGTGGTGGCCGGAGCGCTTTCGGCTATGGGCGGAAGCGGGAGAGGCTCTTCAACTAAAGCACCGGGGGCTGTAACTTGCTTTATAATCAAAAAGGCAAAAAGCCCTAAGGCCGCCAACAGTAAAAGCGGGCGCAGGCGTTTAGTCGATTTGGGGGTTGTCGGTTTCACTCGGCCCGGGGCTTGGCCTGCTCGCTCTAAGGCTTGGTAATCAATTTCAAAAGGCTTGTCTAAACTGGTTTGAGCCGCCTTGATTTGGGCGGGGGTTACCTCGTGTCGTCCGGCTGACCAAGTGGCAATGAGGCTGCGTTCAGCCACTTGGTTAATGATTTCCGGCACACCGCCGCTAGTTTCCCATAGGGCCTTTAAGGCTCGCGGGCTAAAGGGCATGGCGCCTGAAGCGGCTTTGAGGCGCAAGGTGACGTAAGCTGTTGTTTCTTCGGCTGAAAGAGGGGAGAGGGTGAACTCGTGCGGTTCTAAATCATTTTCCAAAATCAAAGGCCAGGGGACATCTGGAATGCCGCTTAAAAGCAAAACAAATTTTCCTTGCCAAGATGCTTCTAAAGTCATGAGACTATAGAGCTCGTCTAACATAGTGCCGGATAAACTTTCAACGCTATCAACTGCCAATAAGATTTGTTGACCATTTTCAATAAACTCAGTGATGGCATCTTGAAAATAGCTCAGCAGGACTTCTTCAGGGGTGCGGCTGTCAAAGAGGTGAGTTTGGCTGAAATCTGTGAGGGCTTGGCGCAAGATTTCCTCTAGGGTCATTTGAGGATTGAGAAGCACCGTAACTTTATATTTTTCGCGCAGTTCAGTGTTTAAGCGGCGTAAAATCGTAGTTTTCCCAAGTTTGGAATCCGCTTTTAAATGGATTAAAGAGGGGCGATTCGGGGCCACAAGAGCGTCTAAAAGCCCGCGGGCGGCGTAAGAGCAGTAAAAGAAACGACCGTCATAGGTGTTTTTAAAGGGGCGATCGCTTAAATTAAAGTGTTTTAGGTAATCCATTCAACAATCCATATCGACTTACTTAAGTTGCTTAGTTGGCTTTATTTGGGGGGTGTTTTTAATTTTACCCTTTGAAGAATTTTCAAGCCAAATTTGCCTTTTTATATTATAGCATAAATTAATCTAAAGCGGCAACTTTAGCTTTCAGGGCCCCAGGGCCTACGCGCCTTAATTTCGTCGCTCGCCTCCGGGGGTGCGTCTCCAAAAGCTTCCTTATTTTAATTCCTTCGGCTTCACTTCACTTCGGCTAGCGCCTTCGTTACGTTTGCAAGGCGGAATTAAAATTGCGAAATCTTTTGGAGAAGACCCCCCCTTCGCTTCGCTTGCTTGCGATAGGTTTCAAATTTTACTTGCAAATCATCTTTAATTACAAGCTCTTATCTTGCAAAAAAAACAATTATAATTAAAAAAATTTAGACGCGTCGGCCCTGTTCAGGGCCCGGCCGGCGCATGAGATTAGATTGATGTGATTATATTATTTTAATGTTGCCTTTGTGTTGCAATTGAAATATAATATAAAATTGATTTTGTAAGCCGGCGTAGCTCAGGGGTAGAGCAGCTGATTCGTAATCAGCAGGCCGCGGGTTCAATTCCCATCGCCGGCTCCATTTATTTCAAGGGGTTACGCTAAATGCGTAGCCCCTTGTTTTTGGAAAATGCCGTTTTGTACAACCATAGCACAACCGTTGCCATTCCTGTTTTTGAAGCACCACTTTAAACTTTCCATAAGCTCTTTAACCTTTCAGAAAGACC
>CAYJAF010000011.1:0-48994 GCA_964368195.1 uncultured Thermodesulfobacteriota bacterium | reverse complement strand
TTCAGGGTCTAGTGGGGGTTTCCTCGTGGGAGTTCGAGTCTCCCCTTCGGCACCAATTTAAAAGCAAGTCAAATCAAGACAATACAAAAAGCCTAAGTTCCTTCGCTGAGGAGCTTAGGCTTTTTGTGTATTATAATTATCTTTTTTTATCCCATAATACTCCCACATTTCTTTCGGCCTGCCTCACTTGGTTGGCCCAAGGTTGGCGGCGTCTCGCCAGCCCCTTCCACCCCCGTTTGAGAGATAACCGTCCAAAAATCCCAAGCCCCCAACCCCTTTTCGGGTCCTTCCGGGGCCATCACCTCAGCGAGGGGCGCATGGGCTCGCGCGGTTTTCAGAGTCTGCGGAAACCGTTCGCGGAAAAACGGAAAGCATTTCGGGGGTGACTTGTGGCTGACGATATTAAAAAACTTGTCGAAGCTCGGGTGGCGGCTGAACAAAACACCGTTGAAGCGCCCGAAGTTTTAAAAGAATTATCTGATTTTGACATCACTCGGTGCGCCAAAGAAAGCCGCGCCGGTGATGCCGCAATTTTTATCCATTATAATTATGGAAAATTTATGTACGTGCGCCGCCTGCGAGAATGGTATCGCTGGGTTGGCCACTATTGGGAAAAAGACATCGATGCAGCCTACACTTTGGCCGCTGTTGAGGTAGTCGTTGATCAGTATCGCCGTACGGTCAGTGGCTGGTGGCGGCAACTAAATCCGGATGCCGACCCGAATACTCCTCCACCCGACAGCACCGAAATGGTAGTCGGTGACGAAAAAGAATCTAAAAAAGACAATGTTGCCCAGCGCAATATTAAAGCATTGAATCAAAAAATCACCCAACTACACGATGATGCCCCACGGGGGAAGGTCTTAAATTATGCCCGAACCTGTAAAGACACCCGCCTTGTAATTGATGGGCAAGAGCTGGACACTCAACCTTGGCTTTTGGCCTGCCCTAATGCTGTTATCAATCTTAAGACCGGTGAGGCTAAGCCTGGCCAACCGGCTGAATATCAGACCTGCGCCGTGCCTACACCTTGGCTGGGATTAGATGAGCCATGCCCCAACTTTGAAGCTTTTTTATCGGCCTCACTTGGTGAAGACAAACAATTGTTGGCCTATATGCAACGTATGTTGGGGCACGCTCTAATCGGTCGACAGCGGGAACATGTCTTTTTGGTGTTGTCGGGAGCGAAGGGGCGGAACGGCAAAGGTACTCTGATGAAAACGCTGGAGCAAATTCTGGGGCCAACCATCATGGCGCCGGTGCCCAGCGAGATGCTCCTTGATCAAGGTTATGCTAAAAGTTCCGGCGGCCCGGCGGTGGACGTGATGAGTCTAAAGGGGCTCCGGATTGCCTATGCTTCGGAGACCGATGAGGGGCGCAAATTTAGCTCGGCCAAAGTCAAATGGCTTTCGGGTGGTGACCGTCTGGTCGCCCGTGGTATGTATGGCTCCGAGATGACCTATTGGGATTCCACTCACACTCTTATTTTGCTAACTAACGATCTCCCTCACGCCAAAGCAGATGACCAGGCTTTTTGGTCTCGTGTGCATTTGGTGCCGTTCCGCTATTCATTTTTACCAAATCCAAACGAAAATAACGAGTTTGAAAAGAAAGCCGACCCTGATTTACAGGAAAAACTCAAAGCGGAAGCCTCTGGAATTTTAGCTTGGCTTGTGCGAGGTTGTCTTGCCTATCTTGATGGGGGCTTAGCGCCGCCGCCACAAGTTGCCGAGGCCACAAAAGAATACCGAGACAGCGAGGATTTAGTCGGCCGCTTTATTGGTGAATGTTGCTTGGTCGGTGACGGTCGCCAAATTCAGTCCAGCGAATTATACGATGCTTTTAGTTCGTGGTATGAGCAAGAGGTTTCCAAGCGTCGGGAATTTTCAAATAAACGTTTTTCAGAAATTTTGGCTAAAAAAGGCTATGAAAAACGAAAAATCAGCTCCATGTATTGGATTGGCTTAGATATAAGTGACGATTTTAAGCAACAATTGGAGCAGAGTCAAAAAGGAGCGAGTAGTGATGATTTATGGGATAGATAAGAGCTTTACGGGAAGTAGCCCGGGAGAAACCAAACTCCCTAACCACCTAAAAACACAAGGGATAATTGTATCTAGGGAGTTTGGGAGCTTAGTGGCCCTAACTTTAACGCAGGTGCGCGCGCATTGATAAGCCATTTTATATGTGCGCGTGTTTTACTTATTACCCTCCCAAGTTCCCTACAGAGAGTATAAAGCTAGTAATAATAAATATTTACCTTTTGGGATGATTAACGGGATAAAGGGAAGATTATGAATATATTAGATTTGCTCAGCTCGAAAGGCATTTCCCCTCGTAAGGTGGCCGGCACTAAAGGCGGTGAATATCATAGCCCTTGCCCGAAATGTGGCGGTCGTGATCGCTTCCACTGTTGGCCTGCCCAGCGTGATGGGGGCGACTGGTGGTGCCGTGGTTGTGGTAAAAGCGGCGATTTAATCCAGTTCTTAATTCACGTTGACGGCCTCTCTTACCCTCAAGCGTGTGAGCGGCTGGGAATCCAGCGCAAAATGAATTCATATCGGTCTTTGCCTTCGGCTCCGCGGCTCACAGCGGCCCCTGAGGCGTTCACCGGTGCCGCTCGTGAGCTTCCCCCTGCATTATGGTCAGAAAAGGCTGGAGAGCTGGTGACAAAGGGGCAAGAGGAGCTCCCAAAACAAGTTGAAGTTGTGGAGTGGCTGGCGAAACGTGGTATTTTTGCCGGGGCTATTCAGCGTTTTGGCCTCGGGTGGATTAAAGGCGACGACAAAAACGGTTGTTATTATCGCCATCGCCCGTCGTGGGGATTGCCTGAAGGCAAAAAACTGTGGATCCCCCGTGGCCTTTTAATCCCCACCATTCGCCGGGAAGGTATTGTGGGTTTGCGGATCCGTTTGCCGGAAGCTTTCCGGAAAAAAATAGGCTTTGACAATCCGTATTACGTCTTGCCGGGCTCGGCCGCTTTGCCCTTGGTGGGTAACGTGCTCCCCTCAAAGGCCCCCCGTTACTGGGTGATTGTGGAAAGCCAGCTGGACGCCATCATGTTGGCCGACATTTTGGCCGCTAAAATGGCTCCCGGGGTTTGCGGCGTTATGGCCACCTTGTCTAACACCGGCAAACCCTGCCCGAAAAGCCACCGTCTTTTGACCTTGTCCGCTAAGATTTTGGTCGCTCTTGATTACGATGAGGCCGGAAAAAAAGGGGCGGATTGGTGGCTCAAAACTTATCCTCAGGCTGTGCGCTGGCCTGTTTTGGAGGGCAAAGACCCGGGTGAAGCCTTTGCCGCCGGGGTTGACATGGTGGATTGGGTGATGGCCGCCTTGCCAAACCCCACCCAAACGCCAGAAACAGGGCAACCGGGAACATCGTCTTCTGGGGCGGACTCTATGAAGGGGGGAGCTATGGCGCCCGCCAAAACACCAGTGCCTAAGTGTTCCCGTCTCTATGTTGATTTTAAAGCCTTGAAAGAGTCAATTTCTAGTGGGGTATATTCTTCTCCGACCGTGATGTGTAATGTGCTCCATGGTGGAAAGTCGGTTGGAGTTTTAGGCACTTGCCTTGATTGCCCCTCTCGCCCCCGTGGATTGTTTGAGCTGTTTTTGGGCATGAGTGAAAAAGAGTTTTGGGCAAGAGAAAGTAATCGTTTAAGTGGGGGGAACCATGCCGCTTAATACAGCAATTTGGCCAATTGAAAAATTTCGGCCTTACGCCAATAATCCCCGGAAAAACGACCATGCCGTTGACCGTATGGTTGCGGTGATTGATGAGTTTGGGTTTCGGGCGCCGTTATTGGTGCGCTCTGATGGAGAGCTAATAGATGGTCACTTGCGTTTAAAAGCGGCTATCCGTATGGGCAAAACCAGCTTGCCCGTGTCTATTGCGGACGATATGACCCCCGAGCAAGTGAGGGCTTATCGTTTGGTGGTCAATCGCTCAGCCACTTGGTCTTCTTTTGACGACGATTTGCTGGCGGAAGAAATCGAAAAGCTTATGGCCTCCGGGTTTGATATTACTTTGACCGGGTTTGACCAAAGCGAGCTTGACCAGCTCCTTCGCGAAAAATTTGCTGTTGAAAAAGACCCTGAAGCATTGCCTGAATTGCCGGAAACATCGGTAGTGGTTGAGGGTGATTTGTGGTGCTTGGGGCCACATCGCCTTTTGTGCGGCGATTCCACCACCGGCCGGGCTATGGGGCAACTTTTGCGCGGCCAAGAGGTCAGTATGGTCTGGACGGATCCGCCCTATAACGTGGATTACCAAGGCAAAGCCGGGGGGATAAAAAATGACAAAATGTCAACGTCTAATTTTGAGGCTTTTTTATATGATGCTTTCGTTCAAATGCGTGAAGCCTTGCGCCCGGGCGGTTGTATTTACGTTGCCCACTCTGAGGCCGGTGGCGGTCTTAGTTTCCGGCAAGCTTTTCAGCGGGCTGGCTTAAGGTTTGCCTCGTGCTTAATCTGGCGCAAAAGTGCGGCGGTGATGAGCCGCGGTGATTACCACTGGCAACATGAGCCGATTTTATACGGTTGGAAACCGGGCGCCGCCCATAAATGGCACGGTAATCGTAAGCAAAAGACTGTAATCGACCTTAACTTACCAAGCTTGACCCAAAATGAGGACGGGACTTGGCAGGCTATTATTGATGGCCGCCTCTTTCTCCTCTCCGGTCAAGATTTTAAGATTGAAGAAATGAGCACCACCGTTATCGATGTGCCCAAACCGGTAAAATCCCTGGACCACCCGACCACCAAGCCGGTGGCCTTGGTGGAAAAAATGGTTAGTAACTCGTCCCCGTCCGGCGGCTTGGTGCTTGATAGTTTTGGCGGCTCAGGCTCCACTTTGATGGCGTGCGAGGTGCTTGGTCGCCGATGCGCCACAGTGGAGCTTGACCCCAAATATGCTCAACGCATTATCATGCGCTGGCAAAATTTTAGCGGCAATCAGGCTTTTCGGGAGTCTGATGGCCGCTTGTTTGATGACTTGTTAGTTTGATTGATAGTGGGTGAGGCGGTATTGCGAGTACCACCCCACCCTGACAACGGTATTGGTATAGAACACCAGTTGTCATGGATAATCTGCCTTGCTTGGCTTGGTTTGTCAAGGGGGTTTGAAAAGGAGTAACTCCATGACCGCTGAAAAACACGCAAACGACGCTGAACGAGCGGCCTTGGAAAATTTGGCAGCTAAAAGTGCCGGAACTGATATTCCGATACTTTTGCAAGCCAAAGAGACGGCAAAGCGATTAGTCAGAGATGACCCGACGCCGTCTAACTTGGCGGCTCTCCAGCGTGCTGATGCAATGCTGGAGGCAGCCATGCAAAAACAAAATAACGACAAACCCACCATTTTAAAAACCGTGCCGGACGTGCTTTTATATTTACAAGACCACGGCAAGCAAATCCAAAAAAGTAAGCTCTACGATGATATTAGCCGTGGGCTCCTCAAAAAAACAGACGGGCAGTTTAGGTTGCGTGATGTGGCCAGATATGGCGGCTCATTGCCTCTCTCCACCACGCCTGACGGGCGCAACATTGCTGCGGAAGACCGTTTAAAACGCAAAGAAGAGGCCGAAATCAGGATTAAAGAGGCCACTGCCGAGCGTGAGGAAATAAAAACCAAGGTTATGCGGGGGGAATTTGTGGCTCGCGAGCAAGTGGAGCAAGAGTTGGCCGCCCGGGCCATGGCTCTCCATTCGGGGTTAAAATCGCAAGTTGAGGCGGCGGCGTTGGATTTGGTGGCTTTGGTCGACGGTAACCCGGCCAAAAACCGCCGTTTAACGGTGGCCGTTGAGCAAATTTTAGACGATGCCGCCGCCGAATACTCCCGAGCTATGGAATTTGAGGTGATTTTTGATGACGGAACCAATGACAACGACGGCGGCGAAACCTAAACCCCGCCGCATAATTAAGTGCGCGCCCCCGGCGTGGTTGCCAAAAGAGTTGGTGGCCCGCCTCGGCGCCTGCTCCTCAATTACTTTCGAATTTTCCGCCGCCGAGCGTCAAGTTTTGCGGCGGCGTAAAATTGAGGATCCCAGCGTTTGGGCCACTCGCCATCGGGTGCTTCGGATGTCCAGCATTCCGGGCAAGTGGAAACACATTTTTGCCCCCTATTTGGCCACGCTCATGGACGCCTGCCGCTACCCCGGTGTGGAAACAGCCATCATTTGTAAATCGCCCCAAACAGCAGGGAGCGAAGCCGGGCTCAACCTTCTTGGCCACGCCGCCGACCACTTCCCCGGCCCGGCCCTCATCGTCTACCCCGACCGCGACACGGCCAAAGAAGTTGCCCGTGACCGTTTACTCCCCATGTTCGAGGATTCCCCACGCCTCCGCCAACACCTCACCCGCAGTTTGGGAGATGAGTCCAGCATCCGCATTAACCTTCGACACATGCCCATTTATCTTGGCTGGTCGGGCTCGGTCTCTCGGTTGGGCTCCAAGCCTATCCGCTTACTTGTCTTAGACGAAATGGACAAATACGCTCACTCGACCAAAGAGGCTAACTCCGACGTTTTAGCCGAAAAGCGCACCATCACTTGGGAGGGCCGCCGTCGTTTAATCCTCAAAATTTCCACCCCCACGGTGGAGACCGGCCCCATTTGGCTGGCTTGGACGGAAGAGGCCCACGCCCGTTTTTTATGGCAGGTGCTTTGCCCCGTTTGCGGCGGCAAGCAAGTTATGGATTTTGACTCCATAAAATGGCCGGAAAACGTGCGCGAACCAGAGTTGGTGCTCAAAGATAAATTGGCCGCCTACCAGTGCCAACACTGCCCGGCCCTTTGGGATGATTCAGCCCGCAATCAGGCTGTCCGCGCCGGAAGTTGGGTTGAGCGTGATTCGGGCTTAGAACTGTTTGCTCACCTGGCCGCCCATCGCCCGGTCAAAATCGGCTTTCACGTCCCGGCTTGGGTGTCTTATTTTGTCTCCCTTTCAGCGGTGGCCCACGCCTTTTTAAAATATAATAAAAGCAACCGTTTGGCAGACTTAAAAGATTTTATGAATCAATACAAGGCCGAACCGTGGGCGGAGGTGCGAGCTGAACGTGATGAGGATAGCATACTTGCCCACTGCGACGATCGCCCCCGCGGGGTTGTGCCCGGGCCAATAAATGGCGTGCCCCGGGTGGCCGCTTTGGTGGCCGGGATTGACACTCAAGCTAAATATTTCCGCTATGTTATCCGGGCCTTTGGCTACGGCTCCAGCGAGGAGAGCTGGCTGGTGCAAGCCGGTTCCGCCCCCACTTTTGCCGCCCTTGACGACATTATTTGGCGTAGCGTCTACACTGACGCCAGCGGCCAAGAGTATCGTGTTAAGGTCGGAGTGATTGACGCCATGGGCACCCGCACTCGGGCAGTCTACGCTTGGTGCGCTCGCCACGGCGCCCGGGCTATGGCCTACCAAGGGAAACAAAACTTGGCCACCCCGGTGGCTTACTCACCCATTGAATTTTTCCCGGATGCCAAAGGCACGAAAATCAAAATTCCCGGTGGCCTTCTTTTGCGCCGGGTTGACACCACTTTTTTCAAGGGCGATTTGGCCGAAAAATTAGGCATCACCCCCGGCGACCCCGGCTCTTTTTGGCTCCACTCCGGCAAAGTGGAGCGCGAATTAACTGCCGAGGCCGGGGGCCTTTTGGCTGAATACGCCCGGGAAATGTGCGCCGAGGTTTTTAACCCCGAGAAATTGATTTGGGAAAATCCCCGGGGCCGCCCAAATCACTATTGGGATTGCGAGGTCATGGCTTTGGTCGGCGCTTGGGAATTGGGCTTGCGCAACCGCAAAGCCCCGTTTCTGGAAACCGACAAAAAGCAAGTAAAGCCCCAAAATCAACAACGCCGCATTTTAACCGGCGCCGGTGACCGCCTCGCCGCCCTCCGCCGCCGCTAAACTGTCAAAACAAGGAGTCCACCAAATGAGCCAAAATCAACTGCCCGCCAAAACACTCCCCGAAACTCTCAATTGGCAGCAAGCTTGCCAGCTTTTGGGGTGCTCACGGTCACATTTTTACAACCTTGTCAATTCCGGCACAATTCCGGCGGTGCGTTTTGGCCAAAAAAAAGGCGTAAAAGTAAAAAAAACTGATTGCGAGCGATTTTTACTCACTTGGGAGGAGCGTTTAGAGGGCAAAATGTAAATTTTTTGTCCACCACGTCCACCACGTCCACCACGTCCACGACTTTTGCGATTTTATCTGCTATATAATAGACGATGAAAACGCGAACCTACCATGGCTACACCCTTGCCGAAGCAAAAAACGAGCTTGAACTCTGGAAAGAGGCCAAGCGTGCCGCCGCTACGGGTAAACGCTACAAAATCGGCACCCGCGAGCTTGACCGCTACTCTCTCGCCGAAATCAACGCCGAAATCTCCCGTTTTGCCGGGATTGTCGACCGCCTCTCCGGCGCGTCCGGCTCCGGCTTAACCATGGTACAAGCTCGGAGGCGCTCATGACCACCGGGCGTCCGCTAAATTCCGGCCACCAAGCAAACGGAGTCTCCCGCAACGCAGGCTCCTTCCGCGGCTCTCTCTCGGGTTGGCGGCCAAACGTGGCCGCCACTGTAGGCCAAGAGGTTTCCGAGCGCAAACTCACCCAAAGCCGGGCCGCCGATTTAGCAGCTAACGACTGGGCCGCCAACTCCGGCCTCAACGCCATCACCACTAACGCCATCGGCACGGGCCTTAAGCCTCGTGCCCGCCTGCCCTATCGCCGCCTTGGCATTTCCCGCGAAGCCGCCCGCGAGGTGGGCGCCGAAATGGGCGACATCTGGAGCCAATGGACAAGCCGAGCCCATTTGCGTGGCCAGCTCCATTTTGAGGATTTGCAGTTTCTGGGCCTCCGCACAATGCTCCAATTTGGCGAGCTCTTTTTTGTGCCGGTGCGCCGCAAAATTAGCGGCTCCCCGGTGGAGCTGGCCATTCAAGACATTTCCCCCAGCCGCCTTTTAACCCCCATGGACAAAATTGGCGACCCGTCCATTGTTGACGGCGTTGAGCTAAACAACGTCGGCGCCCCCGTTGCCTACTGGGTGGCCACCCCCACGGCCACCTCGGCCTACAGCTATTTTGACCCTGCCGCTTTGGTCAGCTCGCAATTTACCCGGGTTCCGGCCCAGGTTGGCCACCGCCCCGGGGCTTTTCACCTTTTTAGGCACTTGCGCTCCGAGCAGGTGCGCGGCGAGTCCATTTTTAGCCCGGGGATTAACCTTTTTCGGCACCTCTCCGACTCCCTTGACCACGAGCTTTTAGCCCAGGTGATAACCTCGTCTTTTGCCTATTTTATCGCCCGGGAACAAGGCGGCTCTTTGCCCGATTACGTCCGCGAAAACGTTGAACAAGGCGAGCCCACTTATTATCAAGATGTTGTCCCCGGCACCGTGCTCTACGGCAACGACGGGGAAAAACCCCACCTTTTGGAAAGCGCCCGACCGTCCCCCAACTGGAATAGTTTTTGCGAATTTACTTTGCGCTCCATGGCCGCCAGCATTGATATGCCTTATGAGATTTTAGCCAAAGATTTCAGCAAGACAAACTACAGCTCTGCCCGGGCCGCTCTTTTGGAGGCTTGGCGAGTTTTTATGCTTTATCGGGTTTGGTTGGTGCGGCATTTTTGCCAGCCGCTTTGGGCGATGGTTATGGAGGAGGCCTTTTTGCGTGGACGCCTAAAACTCCCCAGTGGCGCAGTTGATTGGTATGACACCCCGGACGCCTGGGCCAAAACCATGTGGATCGGCCCGGCCCGCGGTTACGTTGACCCGGTCAAAGAGACCGCCGCCACCGTTACCGCTTTGGAGCACAATTTGATGACCCACAGCGAGGCCTTGGCCGAACGGGGGCGCGGGTTTGGTGAAACCATGGACGAAATTGAAGAAGAACAAGAGCGGCTCACCGCTTTAAAAGGTAAAGATGACAATTTTCAAGCTGTTAAGTAACGAGCCTTGGGCCATCACGCCCCAAGGTTTGGACGAAATAAACGCTTTGTTAACCTCGCTACCCCTCTCCGGCGAGGTGCAAACCGCCGCCACCGCCGCTAAGCCGACCTCTGCCAAGTCGACCTCCTTAAGCGGCGGTGGCGACGGGGCTTACAGACTGGCGGGCCGGGTGGCCGTTATTGACGTCCACGGCGTTATCCACCGCCGGGCCGGAAGTGCTTGGTGCGCCTCTTGGGATGGTCAAGACGCTATCCGCCAGCGGCTGGATCACGCCATGGCCGACCCGGAAGTGGGGGCTGTGCTCCTCTCGTTTGATTCGCCCGGGGGCATTGCCGCAGGCACCAAAGAGCTCGCCGACCACATCGCCGGGCAAACGGCCAAGCCGGTCTACGCCTATGCCGATGGGCTTTGCGCCTCCGCCGCTTTTTGGTTGGCTTCCTCCACCGGCAATCTCTACGCCCCGGCCACCGCCACCATCGGGAGTATCGGCGTTTTGCAAGTGCATTGCGACCGTTCGGTGGCCAACGCTCAAAAGGGCGTCCATTTTACCTACATCACCGGCGGCCGCCTCAAAGCCGCCGGGCACGGCGACGCTCCCCTCACCGGGGCCGACCAAGCTTATATGCAAGGGCTGGTGGACGAGCTCCACGCCCTTTTCCGGGCGGACGTCTCCGCTCGCTCGTCAGTTGAGGCCAACCACCCCGAGCTCTGGGGCGACGGCCAAGTATTTTTGGGCGCCGAGGCTTTGGCGCTCGGGCTTATATCGGGCATTGTCGAGAGCGAAGCCGCTCTCATCGCCCAAATTAATAAGGAGTTAATAATGGATAAGCAAACTTTAGCCGATAGCCACCCTGCGCTATTGGCCCAAATTGAGGCCGCCGCCAAAGAGAGCGGCGCAGCCGAGGCCAAAGCCGCCGCCGAAAGCACCTTGACCGCGGCTTTGGCCGATCAGCTAACTTTGGTTGAGATGGTCGCCGGGGCTCAAATCGCCACACGAGTCAAAACCCTGGCCGCCTCCGGAGTCACCGGCGAGCAAGCCAAAGCATTGGCCGAGGCTGGGCTACTCCCCGTGGCCACCGCCGAAACGCCTGCTCAAACTGCCCCCGACCAAGAGGCCACTAGCCGGGCTGAAATTTTGGCGGCCCTGCAAAACCAAACCCCCACGCCTCTGGCCACCGGCGCCCCGGTGGGGGCGACCAACGAAGCCAGCGAAATTGCGGCCGCCGTTGAGCGCATCAGCAAGATTGGAGCGTAACTATGCAAGAATTAGGCAAATATCAAAGGCGGGCACTTTTAAAAAGCCACGATCCCGTCCACGACCGCAAACTCATAGCCTCCGACACCGAGGCCGCTACCTATTTGCCCGGCACTGTTTTGGGGCTCGACCCCACCACCGACAAATACATCCCGTGGGTAAAAGAGGTTGGCGCCGAGGGCTCCAAAAAGTCCGTCACCGCCCCTTGTGTTTTGGCCGAGGATATTACCGTCCCGGCCAGTGGCGATGCTTGGGGTTTGGTCTATGTCCATGCGGCAGTTTTGGCCAGCGAATTAATCTGGGCTGACGGCTTAAGTGCCGCCGACCAAAAAACTGCTTTGGCGGATTTAGCCGCCATGGGCATCTACGCAAGCGAGGTATAACAAATGGATTATTTTGACTCCAGAGTGCTGACGGGGGTAATCAACAAACGCCCCTTGCAAAGTGATATTTTCACAAGCTTTTTTGCCAAACAGCCGCCCTCGGCCGCCGAAAATTTTGAGCTCCACGTGGAAAACAATAACGTCTCCATGGTTCCGGCCATCACTAACCACGCCCCGGGCTCCATGCGTCACGGCGACGAGTTGGCCGCCTACATCGTCAAGGCCCCCCGTTTCCGCCTGAAACGGGCCTTTATGGCCGCCGACAAATTTAAAATGCCTGCTGGGGTTAACCCCTATAATCCCCAAGCTAATATGCTAGAGATTGCCATTGCCCAAGACATGGATAAGCACCGAAAAGACCTTGATTTTGCACTTGAAAATATGTGCGCTCAAGCGATGGTGCTGGGCAAAGTCACCCTCTATAATTTGGTTGAGGACGGCAATGCCAAAGCCACTTTTACGGTGGATTTTAAGCGGCCCGCCTCGCACAATGTTGTGCTTTCGGGCTCCGCCCTTTGGAGTGCTTCAGGCTCTGATTTGTTGGGCCAAGTTGACAGTTGGAATTTGCTGATCCAAGAGCAGACCGGCGTTGGCGCAACCGATTTGTTGTTGGGCAAAAACGCTTGGGCCGCTTTCCGCCTGCACCATGACGTTGAGGATCACCTCGACAACCGCGGCATAGACATTGGTCACCTCTCCCCCCGGGTGGGCAGCAAATATAAAGGCACGTGGAACGGCCTTAATGTTTGGGTGGTGGTTGGCACTTATGTTGATTTAGACGGCACATCTAAACACTACCTCGACCCAAACAGCGCCCTTTTGGTGGCTCGCAACGCCACCAGCGTGATTGAGTATGGCCTCCCCGTGGACAACAAGTGCGCAGGCCCCACCGAAATTTTCACCAAAATTTTTGAGCAGGAAGACCCCAGCGGCACTTTCAGCATTGCCGAAAGTCGCCCACTTCCGTGGCCAAAACAGCCCGGTTGGGTAGTTTTGGCCGATGTGGTGGAGGGTTAAAAAATGGCAAAAAAATCTACGCAAGATACCCTACATGTGTGCTTAACTGCCCAACTTGACGATGGCCACGAGTTGTTGCCCGTGGGTGCCGTGCTCGAATTGCCCCGCACCCGCGCCTTGCGGTTGGTGCGTTTGGGCATGGCCACAGTGCTTGAGTTGTCGACCAAAGAGCCGAGAGTCTACAGCCCCCGCAAGAGCAAAAAAACGGACGACGACACTAAAGCCGCCACTCCGGAAGATGCTGGCGATGACAACCCGGAAGACACCGACGACGCCGCCGACTCCGGCAACACCGACATCCCCGACCCCGACTCCATCCCGCCGGATGATGACGAGGAGTAAGCCGTGGCCACCCACAACCTCAAAGCCCAAATGGCCAAAGATATAAGCGTCTTTTTTAACCCTGACGAGTTTGGCGAGGTGATCTTGGTTGATGGCCTGGCCATGGTTGGCTTGTGGGATCAAGACATGGTGACGGCCCTCAAATCGCTGGGGGCCAACGCCGCCTTGGGTTTTGGTCTGGAAAGCGTGGACGTCAACACCGCCGAACGCCTCCTTTACCTCTCCCCGCCGGAGGGCTGGCCCGAGCCCGTCCCCGGTCAAGAGCTTGACATTGAGGGCGTCTATTGGATGGTGACCAAAGTCACCCCCGAGCACGGCTGCCTCAGGCTCAACTTGCAAAGGCACGAGGCGTAATTATGCCGGTAGAAATCAGACTTGACGCCCCCCAACTAGCCGAAATCATTGACCGCCTGCGCGAAGTGCCGGGGGCCATGGAACGGGCCATGACCCCGGCAGTCAAAGATTTTACAGCTAAATTTAAGCGCGAGGTGCAGGGTTATTTGGCCGAAAATTCGCCCTTGCCGAAAGAGCTCACCGCTAAAGCCACCCGAGCCCGAGGGCCTAAAGCCGTTCCCGGTGGGGCTTTGGCCTCGGTTAACGTGGCCAGCCGCCGTCAGCCGCTAATAGAGTTTGACGTCCAACCAATGCGGCAAACGGCCACCAAAGGCCAGCGACCAAGCCAGTGGGAGCAGTTTACTTATTCCATTTTCCCGGGCGAGCGGCGGGCGGCGGCTGATAACATCGAGGGGGCGAGCATACCCTTTGTGGCCAACGTTAAGGGCGACTTACAGGTTTATTATCGCCCCGGAAAAAACCGCCGCAAAATCACTAAATCCTTCGGGCCGTCGGTGCAGTTTTATGTTTCGTCGCCGGAAGCCGAAAGCGTATTTAACGATTTTGCCAACGCCAATTTTCCCGAAATTTTACAACGTTACGCCGAAATTGCCTTGGGAGTTTAAATGTATTATCCCTTAACCGTCGCCCTTAAAGAGCATTTGCAGCACGAGCTGGCCTCTTTGCGCTTGCTTGTGCCCCCGGTGGGCAAAGCCGAGCCGCAAGTCGGCCCGCCAAAAATCTGGATTGGCGATTTTCCCCCAAAACGGGGGGCCGATCAAGCAAACCGTGAGCTACCTGCCGTGCTCATCGTCCCCCACGCCGGGAACCTCATCGTGCCGGGCAGTGCCTCTTTGGCGGTGGCCATGGTGGCCGTGATTTGGAACCCGGAAGAGGGCGACGGCGAGGCCGCCGAAAACGACTTGGCCAACCTTATTTCCGGCGTGCAACAAGCCCTTTACCCGGCTTTAGATAGCGTGGGGGTGCCCTTGGTCAAACGTTATGTTTTAAAAGCCGACGGCCAAGGGCGAGTGCTCCCTTGGGAAAAAGCCAATAGTCAACCACGCCCCTTTTTATCAGCCACCATTTTAAGCCAATGGCAATATAAGCATTGGGAATAATAGGAGAAACAATGTCAGACGAGAAAACGCCGGAAGTTAAAACCCCGGCCAAAAAAGAAAAGTATATGTATTTAGGCCCAAATATCATTAACCCGGTATTTTTGAGCCACCGCACAATTTTTAGCGGCTACCCCGAAAGCCTTTCACGCCTCACCAAAACGCTGGCCAATGCCGTCAAAGACCTGTTTGTGCCGCTGGCTTCCGCGGGCAAGGCTTTGGCCGAGCTCAAAGGCGACGCCCCCGTGGGCGATTTGACCCGCGACTACAAAAAACTGCAAAAATTATTAGCGGAGGTGCCCAAATGAGTTATCGTCACGGAGTTTATGCCAGCGAGGTGCCCACCAGCATCGTCCCCCCCGTCAGGGTAGACGTCTCGCTCCCGGTGGTCTGGGGCACGGCGCCCGTCCAAACACTTGACGCTGGAACCCCAAAGCCCATTAACGAGCCTAAATTAATTTTCAGCATGGCTGATTTCGTCCGTGTTTTCGGTTCCTTGCCCGAAGATGCCGCGGCGGCTGATTACACCCTTTACGAGTTTGCCGATATTTATTTGACTCGTTACCGTGTTGCGCCCATCGTCTGCATCAACGTCTTTGACCCCGAAATCCACACCGGCGGAGTAACCGAGGTCACCGCCGCCGACATCATCGGCGGCATTGATGGCGAGACAAAAGAGGCCACCGGCTTGGAGTTGGTCGACAAAATTTATCCGCTTTTTGGCCTGATTCCCGGCCAGCTTTTGGCCCCAAAATTTTCCGGTGACCCTGCTTTGGCGTTAAGCTTGGGGGCCAAGGCGGCCAACATCAACGGCCATTTTAAAGCCACAGCAATTATTGACATTCCGGAAACGGTGACTCATTACACCGACGCCCCTGCCTGGCTTGATGACAATAACCTGCTCGACACCCACCTGATGGCCTTCTTGGGCTCCCCCACTTTTGGTGCGGCGGCCGAAACTGGCTCGTCCCACTTGGCCGGGGTGGTGGCCACCCGTGATTACCAAAACAGCTCCATTCCGTTTTGGTCGCCGTCTAACCAGCGGCTCTTGGCCAACGGCCTTGGCCACGCCGGGAAAGAGTTGGCCCTTGGCCCCAGCGAGGCGAGTTACCTCAATGGTCAAGGCATTGTGACGGGCCTTAATTTTGTGGGCGCTATGGTGGCATGGGGTAACCGCACCACGGCCTACCCCGGCATCACCGACGTCAAAGATTCGTTTATCCCCGTGCGGAGGATGTTTAATTATTGCAGTAACTCCCTTGTTGTAACGGCTTGGCAGTTTTTAGACCGGCCCATCATGCTCCGTCGCCTCATCGACACGGTCATCGACAGCTATAATGTGTGGCTCAACGGTTTGCGAGCTCGTGAGTTTATCCTTGGCGGTCGGGTGGAGTTTTTAGGCGATGACAACCCCACCACCGACATTATGGACGGCATTGCCCGTTTTCGTGTTTATTTCACCCCCGCCAGCCCGGCTCGGGAAATGGATTTCATTTTGGAATATGACCCCGGGTATATTTCGACCCTATTTGGAGTGAATAATGACTACCAGTATATTGCCGTCCAGTAACTTAGTCCCCGACAAACTCATCAACGCCAAAATCTACCTCGAGGGCCGAACCGACCTTTTGGGCACGGCAGACGTTGAGCTACCAAGCTTGGATTACATGACTGAATCCATCACCGGCTTAGGCTTGGCCGGGGAAATTGAGACCCCCACCATTGGCCATTTTCAGAGCCTGCCATTTAGCTTTAGCTGGAACGTGATTAACGAAAAGGCGACGGGCCTCCTCGCGCCCAAAGCTCACCATCTTGATATTCGTGCCTCAATCCAAAAATATGATGGCGGCACGGGCGAACTAATCAATAAGCCGGTCAAAGTCTTGCTCCGTGGGCTCCCCAAAAAGGTGAGTTTGGGGAAACTTGAGCCGGGCAAACAAATGGAAAACTCCACCGAGCTGGAATGCGTCTACGTCAAAATGTGGATTGACGGCGAGGTGGTTTTGGAAATCGACAAATTCAACTTTATTTGCAACATCAACGGCGAGGACGCCCTCGCCTCCGTGCGCAGTGACTTGGGCATGGCATAAGGAGAAATATCATGGACAACCAAACTTTAAAACTAAAATACCCTATTCAAGCCGCCGACCGAACCATTGAAGAGGTCACCATGCGGCGGCCTTTAGTGGCTGATTTGCGCAAATATCCCATCTCCGGCCCCGGTGATTTTAACGGTGAAGCCCGTCAAATGGCCGCTTTGTGTGGCTTAAGATTAGAAGACTTTGACCGAATGGATGCTGGCGACTATGGGAGGTTGCAAGACATTTACATTTCGTTTCGGGCCTCAACCGACACCGACGATCTTACGTGACATTGTTTTGTCTTTGACTCGCCTAACCAATTGGAATTTAAGCGATATTTCAAAGTTGACTTTTGACGAGGCCCAGTGGTGGCTCCAAGGCGCCATTGATTTTGAAGAAAAAATCCACCGTAATCAGAGGTAAATATGGCTAAGACGTTTGGTGTTGTATTTGAGCTAGGGGCTAAACTACAAAGCTCTGTGGGCTCTGCCTTTGATACGGTGGAGGGCCGTTTAAAAAATTTAAAGTCAAGCCTAAAAACTCAACAGGCAATCCAAAGCAAGTCAACTGCTTTAATAACGGCAGATGCTCGTCTTAAAGCGGCCCAAGCAGATTATGCCGCAAACCAAACTGCCGAGATGAAAACCAAGCTTGATGCCGCCAAGCGTGCTTTTGAGAGAGCTGGTAGGGCGGCGGCTGATTACGGCATTGATGTTAATAACGCCGTCAGTATGCAAAATAAAGCCACTGCGGCAATTAATAAAACCGAAGCGGCCTTGGCTCGCCAGCAAAAACATATGGCGAATTACCAAAAACGCCAACAGCTTCATGGTCGCATAATGGAAACGGTGGCCATGACCGCCGCGGTGGTCGCGCCAATAAAATTGGCGATGGACGCTGAAACTTCTTTTGCTGACATTAAAAAGGCTCATGATTTTAAAAGCATTGCTGAAGAAAAAGCAATGCACAAAGATATTATGGGTTTGTCTGGCTCAACAGGTTTAGGCTATAGCGGTGTGGCCTCAATTTATGCTTCAGCGGCTGAAAAAAAACTGGCCACCACCCCGGCAGAATTTAAAGCTTTTGCCACCTCAGCCGCCCAAATGGCTGTGGCTTTTGGTGTTAGCGCTGAAACTGCCGGGGAATATCTTGGGGTTTGGCGTTCCCGTATAGGCATGACCCAAGAAGAAGCTATCCGCACAGCTGATTCGATGAACTACCTTGGCACTCAAATGGATGCTCCACCTGCCAAGGTCGCCGCCATTGTTAGCTCAATGGGTGCGGTGGCTCAATCTGCCGGTTTGGCTGATGCTCAAATTGTTGCCCTTGGTGCTACTTTGGCCGCCACAAGTGACTCGCCGGAAATCGCAGCCACAGCTATGAAAAACTTTTTAGGAGCTTTGACGAAAGGCGGTTCAATGACTGACCGCCAAAAGGCCGCTTTTAGACAAATTGGTTTCGGTGATTCGAAAGCATTGGCCAAGGCAATGCAAGAAGATGCCGCCGGAACTTTACAAGCAGTTATTGAAGCAACAGCCGCTATGCCTAAAGAGCTTCATGGAGCTTTAATTTCAGACCTTTTTGGCGAGGAGGCTAAAAAGTCGCTGGCCCCACTTTTAGAAAATACTTCGCTTTTGACAAAAGCTTTTAATGCAGTTGCCGATGAGCAAAATTATGCCGGGTCAATGCTTAAAGAATATGGCATTCAGTCGCAAACAGCCGCCCGTGCTATGGCCCGTTTTAAAAGCACAGTTGGCAATCTTGGCATTGCCATTGGCACTGCCTTGTTGCCGCCTTTAACCACTGTTGCTAATGCCGCCAGTGCTTTTATTGTTCCCATTGTTGATTTGGCCACCCGTTTCCCCAATCTCACCACCGCAGTGGTGGGGTTGGGTGCGAGCTTAGTTGCTTTAAAAGTGGCCATGTTTGCCGGGGCTTATGCAAAAACTATTTTTTCAGATGGTTTAACAGTGTTGCAAGGTGCTACTGATTTATTTACCCGTAAATCTTCTCATGCAACGAAGGGTATAAATGATGTTCGCACCGGTTTAGTTGGTGCCACTGTCGCCGCTCGTGGTTTTAGCCTTGCTCTTTTAGCAAACCCAATTGGTCTTGCCGTGGTGGCTGTTGCCGCTTTGGCTGGGGGACTTTATTATCTTTATAATAAATTTGAGCCGGTTCGGGTGGCTATGCAAAAACTTTGGGGCGTCATGAAAAGCGGGGCTCTCGCAACTTGGAAAACTGTTACAAGTGTATTTCGTGCCGCTTGGGAATTAGCGGTAATGACTTGGAACGGTATTGGAATAATTATCAAAGGCACTTGGAATTTGGCTAAAACCGCATGGGATAAAGCCGGAGCTTTTTTTACTGGCATTTGGCAGGCCGTTAAAACCGGGGCGTCTACGGCGTGGAATGGCATAAAGAATAAAGCCAGCGAATGCGCTGAAGCTCTTCGACCAATTTGGGAACCGATTGTTGGTTTTTTTGAAACGATTTGGGACGCAATTAAAGCACCGGCCATAGCAACTTTTAATTGGATTGAAGAAAAATTAAAAGTAGTAGTTGCGACTTTTGGAACTGTTTTTGAAAAAGCTAAAGAAATTACAACTTTTTTAGGGTTTGATTCCAAAACTGTTGGCGTGCGTATGGCTGTCCCCTCTAGCTCAATGGTTGCAACTAAAAATATTGCGCCAACGGTAGCGACTTCAACGGTTGCGGCCACTAGTGCCCCTGCCTCATCAGCACCTAAAAGTTCTGAGCCAATTAAAGTGGAAATTGATTCGGCGAGCCTTAAACTCCCCCCGGCGCAAAACACCATTAACTCGCCCGTCACCCAAACCCTTAACATCACCATGCACGGTATTCCCGACCGGGAATTTGCCCAGCGGGTGATGGACGCCGTCCGTGCTAACTCCGGGCATTTCCAAAATATGATTTCCAGCACGGTGAGTGCCGCTTTGGCCCGGGCTAAAGCCACCAGTTACGAGGCATCATAATGACTGCAACCTACACCACCATGCAAAACGACGCCTGGGACGCCATTGCCTACCGCCTTTGGGGTGAGGAGACTTATTTTGACCGTCTCATGGCCGCTAACCCTGAACACCTTGACACCGTGCTTTTTCCGGCCGGGGTGGTTTTGCGGGTGCCGGAAGCCCCGGCCCAAACCCAGAAACTGGAGCTCCCACCATGGCGGACTTAATGACGCCCGCCCGCCGGGTAAATTTAACGGTGACCATTGATGGCGTCGACGCCACCGGCTGGTTTGCGCCGTCTTTGTTGTCGTTTGAGTATGTCGATCAGGCGGCCGGCAAATCTGACGAGGTGAGTTTAGAGCTTTGCGACCCCGACGACTTTTGGCTTAACGGCGCCATGCCCAAAAAGGGCAGCGTCATCACCGCCCAAATCCATTGCCGAGACTGGCACGGCCCGGGGCAAGACCTGTTTTTGGTCTGCGGTCGTTTTACTTGCGACGCCCCGGCCAGCTACAGCGGCCCCCCGGGGCAATTGAGCGTTAAAGCTTTGACGGCAGAGCTCACCAGCGAGCTCCGGGAAACTAAGCGCACCAAAGCTTGGGAGGAATATACCCTGCAAGGTGTTGCCGCCGAACTCGCCGGGAAACATGGTTTAGAACTTTTTTACGATGCGCCGACCCATCAGTTTAAACGGCAAGACCAAAAGCGGGAAAGCGATTTAGCCTTTTTGCAACGCCTTTGCGTGGCCCGCGGCGTAAATTTGAAAATCCACGACGGCAAAATGGTGCTTTACGGCGGCCAAAAAGCCGACGCCGCCGCGCCCACCATGACCATCAATCGCCGCGCCGGAAATTTTCTCACGGCGGCCGAGTTTAGTTTTAACGTGAGCTCCGAAGGCACCGGCTACGACAAAGCCGAGGCCGAATATCACGAGCCCAGCACCCGCCAGGTGCAAAAAGCCCAAGCGGTAGCCGACCCTGATAAAGATTTCAGCGGCGGCAAAGGCAAAGTCCTCACCACCGAAGAGCGCACGGAATCCCCGGCGGAGGCCGAAACAATCGCCAAAGGTCGTTTGCGTGAGGCCAACAAAAAAGAGCGCACAGGCTCTTTTACAGTCATGGGGCACCCGGGTCTGGTGGCCGGGCAAACGGTAATGCTTGAGGATTTTGGAATTTTTTCAGGAACTTATTTTGTGGAAAAAGTCACTCACCGCCTTGGCGGCCAAAAATACACCACCACGGCGGACATTCGCCGACCGCTAAATTATTGAGGGGATTTATGGACGAGTTAGCCAAATTAATACGCCGAGTTGAGGCTTTGGAAGCCAACCGGGGGAGCCTCATCCGCCTTGCCAACGTCACCGAAGTTGACGAAAAAACGGGCACCGTGCGGGTTGAACTCCCCGACGGTGAAAATCTCGTCACCATGCCTGCCCGAGTCAGCCAACGCCGCACCCTGAAGGACAAAAGCCAAGAATTGCCTGACGTTGGCGAGCAAGTAATCACGGCTTTTTTGGGCCAAGGTTTTGAGCAGGCCGTCGTCATTGGTGCCGTTTTTAGCGACCCCGACGCCTCCCCCGGCCGCCCGGCTCACGTCTATCACACTGTTTTTGAAGACGGAACGGAGTTGGAATACGACCGCAAAGAGCACAAACTCACGGCCAACGTTAAAGGCCGGGTTGACGTTGAGGCCACCGAAGATGTCAACGTCAAATCAAGCCAAAACGTGCAAATAATGTCAGCGCAAAAGCTCAATTTGCAAGGCAATGACGGCATCTCTTTGACCTGCCCGACTCTTTTTATTGGCGGCCTTAACGATGAATCTTGCGATACCACGGCGGTGGTGAATTTTTGGCACCGCGGCCAATACAAACACGAGGGTGAATATCTCCACACTGGCGATCACAACCAAACCGGCAGCCACAATTTGACCGGTGACGTCATTGCCCAGGGCTCAATTATTGATACTGCTGGCAACACCAATAACCACAGGCACTAATTATGATTGTCGGCACCTTTGGACATATCGCCTTTGAGGTTTCGGACTCCCGGCTCTACGTGGTGGGTGAGGTCGCCCGCACAACAGGTGCCCGCTATGAGGAGCACCTTGTCACCGGCGGCAAACCACGCCTTGAGTTTATGGCGCCCAATTTGGACGACATCACCCTTGAAATTAAGTTGCAAGCCGGTTACGGCGTCAACCCGGCGGCGGAAATTAACAAACTCCGCACCATCTGCCAGAGCGGTGAGGCTTACCCCTTGATGATTGGCGGCGACAATTTGGGGAGATTTGTCATCGTCGAAATTTCCGACAATTGGAAACACTCTTTGGGTGACGGGCGAGTCACGGTTTTAGAGGGCTCCGTAAAATTCAAAGAATATCAATAAGGTGTAAAAATGCCCGGCGAATTTGAATTAAATTTGGCACTAGCAAGCCCCCTTGAAATTGGCGCCACCGGTTTGGCCGGGCTCCACCAAGCTTTGCGGGTGATTGTGAGCACGGCCGGGTTTTCCGTCCCCCTTGACCGGGAGTTTGCCCACCTTGGTGATTTTATCGATGCTCCGCTCCCCCACGTGGTGGCCCGTTATTTGGCGGCTTTGACGGCGGCCATTGAAAAATATGAGCCCCGGGTGACGATTACCCACATCAGCTTGACCGAGACCGAGCCGCAACTAAATGACCTCATGGAGGGCCGCCTTTTCCCAACCGTGCGTTTTAAACTTAAAGACGGTGTGACATTATGACATTGCTTGGCAATTTGCCCGAAATAAATTTTGCCGAAACTTCCCCGGCCGAGGTGGAAAAAGCCGTTATCACCGGCTTTGAAGCTCTGGTTGGCCGCACCCTTTACCCCGGCGACCCCGAACGAGTTTTTTTAGAGTCTCTTGCCTACATTTTGGCCCTGCAAAATGCTCTTATTGACGCCGCCGGAAAGCAAAATTTTTTGGCCTACGCGGGCGGCCCCTACCTTGACCATCTTGGGAGTTTGCTGGATACCCCACGGTTAGCGGCTCAACCAGCCAAAACTACCGTGGCTTTTCGCCTAGCCGAACCGCTGGCTTGGTCGGTGTTAATCCCCGAGGGCACTCGCGTCACGGTCGCCGGGGGTGATTTGGTTTTTGCCACCGACCGCACGGCCACCATCGAGCCCGGCGAGGTAGAGGCTCAAATAACCGTCACGGCAACCACTTTGGGCGCCAACGCCAACAGCCTTGTGCCCGGCCAAATTAACCGCATGGTGGACGTCATCGGTTACGTCAAAGAGGTGAGCAACCTCACCACCACGGCCCAAGGCAGCGACATCGAAACTGACGAGCCCTACCGCCGCCGCATTCAGTTGGCACCGGAACATTTTTCAGTGGCCGGGCCGGAGGGGGCGTATCGTTATCACACCCTCACCACTCACCCCGACATTGCCGATTGCGCCGTGTGGCGGCCAATCCCCGGCACGGTGGATGTGCGCCCCATCCTCAAAGGCGGTCACCTCCCCACGGAAGAAATTTTGATCGCTGTCCGGGAGACGCTCGAGCACGTCCGCCCCCTCACCGACACGGTAATCGTGGCGGCGCCGGAGGTGGTGGAGTATGAGGTTAGGGGAGGGTGGTATTTACCCGTGGCGTCTGAACCGTTGGCCGAAAGCACCAAAGAGAGCGTGGCCACAGCTTTGGCCACCTTTTTGGAGTGGCAAAAATCACTCCCGGGCCGCGACATTAACCCCACCAAACTGGTGGCCGATATTGAGCGGGCCGGGGCCAAGCGGGTGGTGTTGGAATCGCCGGGCTTTGGCAAGCTAGAGCCTCACCAAATAGCCCGGGAAACCATTGTTAATTTTGAGTTTTTAGGCGTGGAAAATGAGTAGATTACAAGTCCAAAAGCTTTGGGTCAATGCCAAAAACCTCAGCAATTTTGCGACGAGTTGTTTTACGTGGGCGAGCCGATTTTTGCTCCATTTGTTGGTAAGCCGGTTGGGTTACCCCCAAGCGTTCAGCCACTTCGGTTTGGGTTAAACCCAAATGCTCTCGCCAAGATTGGATCAAACTTTTGCCGTCTATAAAACGGCGGCTAATAACATCTTGAGGAGTCATGGGGCCTTCGAGCTCCGGGTGCAGTAAGCGCATATAATCTTCATAAGGCAAAACCACAGCGACGGGAGTGCCATTATGTTCAATAAATTTCACATTTTCAGTGTTTATAGGTGTTTTCATTGCGTTTACTCACTTTTAGAACAGTTAAAATAGTGACTTCCCCGGTTGGGGAGACTGTAAAAATGACTCGGAAATCGCCAACCCGCAAGCGATATTCATCTCGCCCTACGAGCTTTTTAACTCCGAGGGTTTGGGGCCAGGTGTTTTCCATTTTTTTAACAGCAGAAGCAACCCGTAAAGAGTCTTTTTCAGTTAATTTCCCCAGTTGCTTATGCGCTTTTGTTGTCCAAATAATCTTATTCATGTTTTTAATTATAAGCAAAATATAAGTTTCAGTCAAGGGTAAAATGAGTAAAACCATCAGCCACATAAAATTTGCCGAGCTTTTAGCCCCGTCAATTGCCGGTGACCCCACAATTGCCGCCGCCGCTGAAAGTTTAGATGGGCTTTTGAGGCGCACCACGTTAGCCGTGCCAAATTTGCTCATTTGGGCGCGGCTTGATCGCCAGGCGGGCTTGCTCATTCCGCCTTTGGCCCGGGTGGCCGAGGCCGCTGGCGGCCTCAAACCCCACAACACCACGGGGTTGGAACTCCTTGCTTGGCAACTCCACGTTGATTTTCGGGACGTGGCCACAACTGACTCTATGCTCGAAGCTTTTGTGCGCAACTCTATTCCCTGGCACCGCATCAAAGGCACCCCCCGGGCTATCGAAGAGGCGTTGGCCCTCTACGGCGTGGTGGCCAAATGTGACGAAAGCGGCCGGGGCACCAACTGGGCTATTTATGAGCTGGAGCTCCTCCACGCCCCCACGACATCCGAGCTCAAAAACATTGTGCGGGTGGCCGAAATTTCGGCATCTTTGCGCTCGCAATTGCGGCGGCTCCACGATGAGCACGATTTCCGCCCCCTAGTTTGGGACGAGACTCCCGGCTGGGATCACGATTTGTATGACGACGATTCCGGCGTTTGGAACGAGGAGACGGGCCTCAAGCTGAGCTTTGGCAACACCCATATTTTAAGCACCGAGCCCTTTAGCCGCACCGGTCATGCGGCCCTGTGGCGTGAGCGTGAGCGGGCAACATTGATCCATAACGACGCCCGGCCCCTGTGGGATGTTTTCCAGTGGGATTCCCTTCCGGCGGCCCCGGCCCGGCTCAATTTAGTGCGCTACATCACCCGCACTCACGCTTGGGGGATCCGTCGTCACGTTGGCACGTGGACGGGCACTTGGGATTACCGCCCGTGGCGCCGACTCGGTTATTTTACCCACGAGGGGCTATTTTCGGCCGAAAGGGTGCCCACCAGAGTTAGCCCGATTAAAATTGAGCCGCTCAACCCGCCGTCGCCTTACGCCAATGCGGTGAGTTTTGGCCAGCGGGCCGAGCGTGTTCACGCTTTCCAAAGCCCCGGCTGGCAAGCCACTTGGGCCGGGGTTTGGAGCTCGCAAGCGTGGGTGCGCCCTGTATATTTAATCAACCAAAATTATTAGGAGTTTTTATGAGATTAGCAACTTTAACCAGTTCGGGGCGTGCGGCCATTGCCAAGGCCATCAGCTTATTACCCATCCATTGCGCTTGGGGGACAGGCGTGGCCACGTGGGACACCGACACTTCCGGCGTCCATTGGGCGGAGCTTTTGGTGGGCAAGACCGCCTTGGAAAACGAGATTGGCCGCCGAGTGGCCAACACCGTCGCTTTTGCCGCCCCCGATGATTCCGGCGACATCGTTATCCCCGTCAGTGTTGACGCTGACGGCAATGTTCTGGAAACCGAACGTTACACCGTTTCGCTTGAGCCCACGCCCTTCCTTTTTGTGGAGACCCGCTTTGATTATGAGGAGGCCAAAGACGAGATTATTCGCGAAGTCGGTATTTTTATCGGCACCGAGGTCAACTCTGAGCTCCCAGCCGGTCAACAATATTTTACCCTTGACCAATTAAGTGACCTCGGCCGCCTTTTGGCCATTCAGCGGCCCAACCCCTTTGTTGAGCGCAACGAGGCCACCCGCGAAAAATTTCAATTCATTTTACCTATTTAAGGGGAGTGTAAATGCCCGATATTAAATTAACCGGTTATTACAATAAGTTTGACCCGGCCAAAAATTATGACCGAGTTTTGATGCGGGCCGCCCGCACGGCCCAAAGTGCCGAGCAAAACGAAATCCAAAGCATTATGCAACACCGCCTGCGGGGCGTGACTGACGCACTTTTTAAGGACGGCGACATTATTCGTGGGGCCCGTATTAGTTACGACCCGGTCGCAGGGGTGGCTACCTGCGAGGAGGGCCAAATCTATCTGGCCGGGGCGGTGCGGTCGGTTCCGGCTCGCTCGCTCATGGTGCCCACGTCAGGGGTGGTGGCCATTGGCGTGTTTTTGCTCACGCAAATTGTTCTGCCCGAGCAAGACCCCGACCTCTATAACCCGGCGGTGGGCACCAAATCAGAGGGCGAACCCGGGGCCGCCCGGCTCCAAATCAATCCCCAGTGGGGTTTGGCCGGAGATGAGGTTGATGGCGATTTTTACCCCGTGCAGACCCTTGAGGACGGCAACCTGCAAGCCAAAGAGGCTCCGCCCAATTTGGACAGCGTCACTCAATCTTTGGCCCGTTACGATCGCGACTCCGCCGGTGGTCTCTATGTTGTTAACGGTCTCACTGTGCGCAAAGCCGACGACACCCCGGAGGGCTACCAAGTTTACACCATCAGCGAGGGGCGCGCCCGGGTTTTCGGGTTTGCCGTCGAGCTCACCACCAGCCGCCGCCTAATTTATCCGGCTCGGCCGGAACTGTTGGAGATTAAATCCGAGCCTCACCTGGCCACGGGCGAGGCCGAGCAATTTGTTAAGCTCAATCGCTACCCGGTTACCAATGTCACCGAGGTGCGCCTCACCCGTCAGGTTACGGTCACCGTCACTCATGGAGGTTACACCGGGGCCGCCGATCCGCTCCCCCACACCTCAATTATGACAATCTTAGAGGTGCGCCAAGGAGACGTGGTTTTTGAGGCCGGAGCCGATTACCAACTTAATGGCGGCAAGGTGGATTGGAGTTTGGGCGGCGCCGAACCGGCCTCCCACTCAACTTTTACGGTCACCTATCAATATGTGGCCACGCTGGAAGCCCCGGCCAATGAGGTTGACGGTTTGGCAGTAACTGAGGCAGTGGCGGGCTCCCAAATTTTTGTTGATTATTTCCAAGCTTTACCACGCCTTGATATTTTATGTTTGACTCAAGATGGCTTTTTTGTGTGGGTTCCCGGGGTGCCAAGCGCCTGGGCTCCGCAAAAGCCGTCCGTGCCGTCTGATTTGTTGGCATTGGCCACTATCCACCAAACGTGGGACGACGCTCGGTGCGTAGCTAATGATGGCGTGCGTGTGGTGCCCATGGACGATATTGAGGCCATCGGCACCCGCCTTGATGAGCTGACCGAGCACATGGCCCAACAGCGTTTGGAATCCGACATTTTTACTCGCGAGGCCGGGGCTAAAAAGGGGCTATTTGTTGACCCGTTTTTATCTGATGAAATGCGCGACCAGGGTTTGGCCCAAACCGCCGCCATTACGATGGACGTGTTGACTCTGCCGGTTGCGCTGTCTCAAATTGCCAACTTACCATCTGACGTGGTCACCCCTCACTATCTGCCCTACACCACGACCACCGCTCTGGAGCAAATGGCCCGCACCGGCGAAATGCGTGTTAACCCCTACGATGCCTTTGAGCCCCTCCCGGCCATAATTAAGCTAGACCCGGCCATTGACCGTTGGACTGAGGTGGAGAGTGTTTGGGCTAGTGAGGTCACTAACGTTTTTAATACCGGTCATTTTGTCCCCACTTTTCCGGGCCTGACCATTGTTTGGACAAATTCCACCTCCACCACCGAAACTTTGAGCTCCACCAGCTCAGCGCTGGAATTTCTACGCACCATTGACGTGAGTTTTGATTTGACCGGTTTTGGCCCCGGGGAAAAGCTGACGGCCTTAACTTTTGATGGCATAGCCGTCACCCCCACCAATAACGTGGCCGATGGGGCCGGACGTTTATTGGGCTCTTTTAAAATTCCCGAAAACGTGCCCTCCGGCTCAAAATCAGTGGAGTTTACGGGTTCCGGGGGCTCAAGGGGCGCCGCTATTTTTGTGGGCCAAGGGACGCTCACGGCAGAGACGCTCCGGGTTACCACTAACACAACTATTTTTTGGCATGACCCACTTGCTCAAACCTTTGCTTTAACGGAGCCCACAACTTTAGCCGGGGTTGAACTTTGGTTTACCAAAAAGCACACCAGCCGAGTTATTGTCCAAATTCGGGAAACCACCGTGGGGATCCCCAATCAAGTTGTTTTGGCCGAGGCCATTTTAACGCCTCTTGAAATTAATGTTGATGGCCGCTCCACTGTGGCCACGTTTAGCGTGCCCACTTTGGTGCGCGGCGAAACTGAATATGCCATTGTAATTATGTGCGATGACGCCGTAACTTCGGTGGCGGTGGCTGAGCTTGGCAAATGGGACATAACTCGCGAGCAATGGGTGACGGCGCAACCTTACCAAGTGGGGGTTTTGCTCTCAAGCTCTAACGCCAGCACCTGGACGCCCCACCAGACTCACGACCTCACTTTCCGCTTGCTCAAAGCCGTTTTTTCCGCACCCACCACCGAAACTGTTTTTTTGGGGGAGGTTGAGGTTGACGGCGTGACGGATTTGATGTTGCTTCCGGTGGGCGAGCAACCCTCGGCCCAAACGCGCTTGGAATATGCTTTAACTTTGCCCAATGGGGCTGAGCTCTCCATTGGCGATCGGCAGGGCATTCGTTTGGATGAGCCAATCACAGGCAATATCGGAGTCAAAGCTAGCCTGACGGGTTCAGCGGCGGTGTCGCCCGTGCTCCACCCCGGCACAACTTTGGTTTGCGGCACGGTGGCCACCACCGGCGACTACATCAGCCGGGGCGTTCCGGCCGGTCAAGAGAGCCGAGTTAAAATTATTTTAGATGCCGATTTGCCGTCCGGTTCCACCGTGCGGGTGGAAATGGCCCCCGACGCCACCCCGGGGGAAAGCCCCCTTTGGGCCGAGGCCCCCTTTGAAAGCTCGCGCCCTCTGGACGACGGCTGGCAGGAGCTTATTTTCTTGGTGCCCACCGATGCTCTTTTGGTTAGGGCAAAGATTATTTTAACCGGCAATTCCGCCGCCCGCCCTCGGGTCGACAATTTAAGAATTTTAACTATTTAAGGAGTTTTTACCATGGCGGATATTAAAACGACTAACCTCAAATTGCCTCTGCCGCACCCGACCAACACGCTGGAAGAGGATGTTAACCGCATCATCAGCGCATTTGAGATTGTGGACGAGGCAATCCACGATGCCCAAACAGCCGCCGAGGCCGCCCAAGCAGCCGCCGAAACGGCCACCGAAACAGCTCAAACCAAGACTGAGGAGGCCACCACCACGGCCGATGACGCCAAAAAAGATGCGGCCGACGCCCAAAGCCTGGCCAACGCCGCCAAAGCTTTGGCCGACACCGCAGCTAAAAATGCGTTAACTGCTCAAAATAACGCCTCTGCCGCCCAAAATGCCGTCGCCGCCCTTTCAGCACTTTTCCCCCGAGGCATTATCACCCTTTGGTCGGGGGCCACGAACGCTATCCCCAGTGGATGGGCCTTGTGTAACGGGGCCAACGGCACGCCAGACTTGCGCAACCGTTTTGTCATCGGGGCCGGAAGCTCTTACGCCGTGGGAGCCAAAGCCGGGGCCACCACTCACACTCACACAGTGAGCGGCTCCACCAACAATCACACCCTAACCACGGCTCAAATGCCCAGTCATAATCATTCTATGGATGCTCAAATCCCATCAAGCCCTGACCAGCACGGCACAGGAAATTACATTGTGAACACGGTTCAAACGGCCCCTACAACGCTATATACGAATAATGCCGGCTCCAACCACGGTCACGCCCACACCATTTCGTCAGCCACCGCCGGTTCTGCCAGCAACCTGCCGCCCTATTACGCCCTCTGCTACATCATGAAATTATAGGAGTTTTTATGAAAACACACGTCACCGTTGTTGTGCCCGACAAGTTAATTATTGTGGACGGCCACCTTTTGCATTTTAATTTTAACGCCCCGGCGGAACTCCACGCCATTCAATGGCATGACGGGGCCGGGCATCTGGAGTTTACAGATGACTACCAAGAATTGGCCGCCGCCGACTACGCCACTGAAGTGGCCCCCTTTGTGGCCCTTTGGGAGGCCGAAAAAGCCCGGCTGGAAAGTTTAATCGTGGAGCCGCCGGAACTCAACATAGCCGAACGGGCCGCCACCGTCCAGATGACCCAGCGGGAGTTCATTTTGCTGGTGGAGACTTTGACTGCCCAGACCCCCGGCATGACGCCCATCACGTGGACGGAGCACATCAAGCCTGCCATTTACGCCATGGATAACGACACCATTCGTGATTGGGAACTGGCCAGTTACGTGGAGAGATCCAATCCCTTTTTAGTCCCGGCGGCGGCTCACTTTGGCTTTTCGGCTGATTTGTTGGACATCATGTTTGCCAACAAAGACGCACTTCTGGCCAAAATTGCGGCCGGTGAACCGTTGACTTTGGAGTAATTATGGGAAATATACTGCACAATTTAAAACACTTACTCATTGCCATTGACCAGCTGGCCAATGTGTTTTTGGGGCTTGTCACCTTCCGCAAGGCTTGGGCTGACGAAACAATTTCATCGCTGGCTTGGCGGTGGCATGAGGCAGGGGTGAGAAGCTGGCCAAAGCAAGTCATTGACACGCTCTTTTTCCTTGCCCCCGACCACTGCCGCCGGAGTTTCGAAAACGAACGGGCCAGCCGCCACTTACCCCCGGAGGCTCGAAACTAATGCCACCTGATCAATTTAGCGACATCAAACATCAGCTCTCCGACATTACCGAGCGCTTAATCAAGTTAGAGACCAAAATTGGCGAACGTTGTGAAAAACGAATGTGCCAAATGTTATCGCTTGAAAAACGCATCCGGCACCTTGAAAACCGTTCGGCCATGCTCACCGGGGGCTTAGTTGTGGTGCCGGTGATTATCAACTGGCTATTAAAGTTCATCTAAACGGAGGGTTTATGAATTTGAAACACTTTAAGCCTGAAGAGTTCGCTTGCAAGTGCGGTTGCGGGTTTGGTTTGGCCGAAATGGATCCCCGACTTTTGACCAAGCTTGATGAGATTCGCGCCACCATGGGCCGCCCCATGAAAATCAACTCCGCTGTGAGGTGCGCCGACCACAACGCCGCCATCGGGGCCACTGAAAAAAGCGAGCACGTCCCGGAAAACACCCACAGCGGATTTTGCACGGCAGTTGACATTCATATCCCCGACAGCCGCTATTTATTTGAGTTAATTAAATTGCTTTTTGAAGAAGAAGTGCCGCGCATTGGTTACAACCAAGGGCGGAATTTTGTCCACGTGGGGCTAAGCCTCAACCACCCCCAAAACGTATTTTTTAAATACTAGAAAGGATTTCATTATGGATTTTATCACAAGCAACTGGGAGACGATTCTAACTTCCGCCGTGTCAATTTGCGCGGCGGTGGCGGCCTTACTCCCGACTCCCAACCCTGAAAGCAGCACCGTTTACCGGGCAGTCCACGGCCTGATTAACAAAGTGGGCCTTAACATTTGGAATGCTAAAAATTTGAAATAACGTCCCCACAACCCCCGCCAAATTTTCCCACCTCGCCCCGCAATGGGGCATTTTCAAAAGGAGCTATCACCATGCCTAAAGCCATTAAAATTAAAGAGATAAACGGAATTGAGACTTACAAAGACGGCCGCAAAAAAGTGGCTGAAATCTACCCGCGCGAAGGCGGCTACCGCTTATTTACGCCCACCAGCCGGAGTGGTGGATTTTCCTGCGACTACCCCGATTTGGCCACTGCCCGCACGGGCACCGAAAAATATATCCGCGGGCTCTTTTTTGGCGAGGTTGTTTTTGTCACCAACTAAAAATTTAAAATGCCACCCAAACTTCCCCGGCAATCTCCGGGGATTTTTTTTGCAATTTTTCCCAAAAAAGTAGATAATAGTTAAATCGTATTGTCACCCAGCATTAAAGGTGCGTTTGGCCCGGGCCACTGTTTTGGCCGAGGCCACCGCCAGTAACCCCGACATTTGGCGTGAGGGCGGCACCAAAGAGGAGCGTCAAGCGGCGGTGGAGCTTTGGGCGGCTCGGCAAATTAACAACTTTTAACGGAGGATTTTATGAAAATTGCTTTATTGTTTTTAACGATCTTTGCCTTTTTGTCCCCCGCTTTGGCTGAGGCGCAATCGCGCCCCCAAACCATGAAAGAGCTTTTAGCCGCCACCTCAAAAGGCAAAGCGGCATTTTCCATGTGCATTGCTTCTAACAGTGGCACAGACGTCATTAAAAGATGTTGGAAAAATGGCAAAGAAGGCGGGGAAATTATGCTTAACCCAATGGTGACCGTTTATTATAAAGATGGCACTGCGCACGCTAACCTGCGAGGCACCGTTGAAAAATTCACTTGGCAAGATAAAGATGGTTTTATTTATTTAAAATCTGCAAACTATGACATTAAGTCAAAACTCGTAAAAGGTTTTTATATGGAGCACATATCTGAAGACGGCAGTCCAATTGCGCCTGACGGGATGCACCCACCGGAAATTTATCAATTGCTGAAAAAATATAAATAACAATTTGCGGCTCAAGCTTCAGTTGTCCGGGATTTCCGGATAACTGATTTTTTTCAATAAAAACAATGAAATAACCGCAGAAAGGACTTGCAACAAAAATCTACCCAAGCTATAACAGTATCAACAGCGGGGAAAATCCCCAATATTTAAAAGGAGTTACTGTTATGTCTCGTAAGTTTGGCGTTGAATTGGAAATGAAGGGTATCAGCGAAAATAAAGCTTTGGCCGCCTTGGCCGCCGTTGGCATCACCGCCCACAGCGAAGGCTACAACCACACCACCCGGGGCCATTGGAAAATCGTCCCCGACAGTAGCGTTGGCAGTGGTTTTGAAGTGGTCTCCCCGGTGCTCGAAGGCGAGGCCGGTTTGGAAAGCCTCCGCACCGTGGTGTCGGCCCTGAAAGACGCCGGGGGCAAAGTTGACCGCCGTTGCGGAATGCACGTCCATTTTGACGCCGCCGGGCTCGACGTTTCCGCCGTCCGCAATATCGTTAAAACCTACGCCGCCTTTGAAACGCAAATTGACGGCTTCATGCCCCCGAGCCGCCGCGGCAATGCCAACAACTATTGCCGGAGCCTTTCTTCGGTGGTTAGTAACCGCCAATTTCAAACGGCTATCACGTTGCAAGGTTTGGCCCAGGCGCAAGGTGGCCGCTATTTTAAAATTAATTTGCAAAGCTACCAAGTCCACGGCACCATCGAGTTCCGCCAGCACTCCGGCACGTTGGACGCCCCCAAGGCCGTCAACTGGGTGCGTTTTTTGGCCGCCTTTATCGAGGCCAACCAAGCCCCGACCGTGGCCCCGGAGGCCGCCATCAGCCCGGCCGCCCCGGCTCTTTCCGGCGCTCAAGGCCGCCTGGCCACCATGCTCACCGCCAGCGGATTTTTACACCGCCACGAAATCGCCGCCGCTTTTGGTTGGCAAGATCACACCGTCCGCGCCGCCGTCACCCGTTTGCGTCAAGCCGGACTGGCCATTGTGGCCGAAAAAAGAGACGGCCGCCCGGGTTACCGTTTGGCCACGCAAGCCGCCCCGGTGGCCACTACCCCCACCGACCTTTTCCGGGGTATCCCGGCTGATTTAGTCACCTTTTACCGTAACCGCGCGGCAGTGTTAGCCCTCAACTAAGGAGCTCCCCCATGAGATATAAAACCCTGAATGACAAAATAGTTTCCGGCCAAAGCCACCGCGAGGTGGCCGAGGCCCTTTGGCAGCTGATGCTGGTGCCCGAGCCGACCCTTGAAGAGTGGATGGTGGGCTCGGCCCGCCGCGCCCGCGACTGGAACGGCGCAACCATCCGCACCACCACCCCCGAAGATCACGTGGAGGATTTAATCGCCGCTGGGTTTTTAGAGAGGGAGGTTTGAGGAGCCAAGTCAATTAATAATCTTATAAAGTCTTCAAGTGTGGTAAAAAATATGTTTTAAATAATTCTAATAAGTTGTCACAATATTTGCCATATGCATAAAAATTGCCTTCAAAAGAAATTTGGGTTGCTAATCGTAAATGCAGTGCTCGCTTACCGTGAGGAGCACTATACGACAAATTCCCATATATGAAACTTTTTTGCGACATTATATCAACTGAGTATAAACTGTTATCCTTCTTATAATATTCATATGCATGTGTCTGATCTATCATCCAAATTGACTGTAAAGAGAAAAAGCCACTTTCTTCTAATTTAGAATTTATAAAAATATCTTTTATTTTTGTGATAAATGTTTCTTCAGTCTCTGTTATAATATTTAAAACTACATCACAATAAATATCAGAATTTAAGTTAGCTAAGTTAAGGTGTTCTTGTACTTTGCTGGTTTCCATGTTTCAACCTCTTTATTTTCTATTTTTAACAATAAGACCTTCCATAAAATGAAGGGTGTGCGCCATATAATTTATTGTAAATTCCTTTGAATTATAATCCCATTTCCAGTTGTTATTTTTCGTTACTATGGAGTCTCCATATCCTTCTTCTCTTGTTTGTTCATATCTTTCATGTAATAAATGCTTAAGCACTTCTTGGAATTGTGTAGTAACTTGCACTTCTATCCATATTATTTTATCACAACTAATTTCTTCAAATGTAGCATTTATTTTATGTGGGATGTTACAATGAAGTGCATAATATCCTTCCTCTCTATTTTCATATTCTACTATAGTTTTTAATTCACAATTTGTTTCAAATTTTAAGAGTTTTTCATAAAGAAAGTCTATTCCATCAAGGTATTTTACAACAATAGTCGTTCGGAAAATATCTTTAAGTACAGAAAAAGACCCTTTATACTTTATATAATCATTTTTTTCCTCTTTATTTTTCACATTTTTCCTTAAAAGCTTACTCAAATATGACCTATAAGGCTTTATGCACAAATCATCATTTGTTTCTTTTGAAAATAAGGAACAGCCTTTTTTTTGATGAAATTCTTGCTCATAAACATTTCGCTGAGACTTAAAATGATCTTTAAAACTACTTAAAATAGAAAATATTTCACCAGTTATAGCATTATAGTGAGACTTTGATGGAATATTCTCATTCAAAACCCCGCTGTGCCAGCTTAAATATTCCTTTGTGCTAGTTGGTATTTTGATTGTTGTCATAACGTTCTTTCATAAGAGCTATACAGGCGTATAAAGTTTAATTATATTCTGTTTTTTGCAACCAAATTCCTATAATATTTTCCTAATTCAGTTAGTTTGCAAGATTTTGAGTTCATTGCAGCATGCCACATATGCGGAGCATCAACAGGCACTAGTAAATTACAATTTCTATATTTCTGAAGAGTTTTAAATTTTTCAACATTTTCCGCATCAGGTGGAATAGCGACTGCACTTTTAGAACTTGAATCTCGCTCTGATTCAAAAGAAGGATCTAATTGAAATAAAAAATCAGAAGAAGGAAATAAAACCGGCAATTTTTGTATCTCACTTAAAGCTATTGGGGGTTCTACTTTACGTAATGAAACAAAATTTTTTACATTAGTTTTAAACGTAGGGCGTTGTTCCCAAGGGCCTAATGATTTGTCTATATGTGCGTAAATAGCACCAAGGCTAACTTCTCCAAGAAGATTGCTTGCGGCCCCATTAAGTGCGTCTACAAAAAGCGTCGTGAAAACACCTGAACCATTTTCCTCACTTGAGTATTGCGTAGCAGTTGACGACGTCAAAATTGTTGTCCCCACACAAATTTTTGAAATTTGTGTGCATAGTGACTCTTCTGCTACTTTGCCCGAATAACATGTGTCAAAAACAATAATTTTATTTTTTACCGCAGACTTATCAACTATATCCATTATCAAGCTAAAACTAACAGCATCACCTGCATCTGTATAATCACTGGTAACGAGCCCGCTATCTGGGCCGTTATCAAGGGTACCATGACCTGCAAAATATAAAAGTGCAATATCATCAGACCCGGCAAAAAGTTCTATAATACCTTCCTTTAAAACTTTTCTGGTAACTATAGATTCTGGCCCCTTCGCAGCTAAATGTCTCACGTCAAAATTAACTGTTCCATCACTGTTTTTTTTAAGAATATCTCTTACTTTCACAGAATCGTTTACACAACCTGAAAGGTGACTACCGTTGCTATAGTAATCAATACCAACAACTAAAGCTTTTTTCATTTTAATTACCTTATCCCATTTTTGCCTTCGTTCATGAGTTGATTAATAGCACCTGCAATGCTATCCCACTGCCAATTTATAATACGGCTTGCTTGTAAGTTTTGAGGCAGAGGAGTTCTTTCGCTTGCACCACCGACATATATTCCAAAATAAGGCACATTTTGCTGTCTTGCAAACTCTATTTCTTTTTTAACCCCCGTTGCTTTATATGAATTTAAACCGACAAGAACAATAAGCAAATTACATTTGTTAATCTTTTCTTTAATGATTCTTTCCCATTGAAGTTGCGGAAGATGGTTTTTTGAAGACCAATCTTCTATATCAAAAGGTGTTCTTGAGTTTCTTATTTGGCCAGCAAATAAAATTTTTGAGTTTTCATCATTATCAAAGTCAAAACTAATAAATGCTCTAGGATGAGACATAAGGCACCTCTTTTTTTATTTGTTTATAGAGAAAATTTGATTTTTAAAATTTAAATTAAAGCACTTCAAATTCTAATTATTACCGCCACTCTCTCGGATTATGGGCCCAAAGTTTCCAGAGGCCGCGTTTGGCTTTTTGGGCGCGGCGGGCGGAGGCCCAGTAGCCGCGGCAAATTTTAGACGGGTGGCAGTAGCGGTAATCCACCCACATCCAGCCGTTTTCGGACATCTCACGGCCAACGTCTTTGCCGCCAGTGCGGACTATCCCCACCACCCGCCGGTAGCGATCCCGCCCGCGCACTTCCACCGCTACTTTTTGGCCCAGGGTTAATTCCGCCAAGGCCGCCTTGGCTTCCGGCCCGTGGGGCTGATCCATCTCCGGGGCGTCAAGGCCGTAGAGGCGAATGGTCACCGGCTCGGCTCCCCACGCGTCCAGCTTCAGCGTGTCTCCATCGGTCACCGCCACCACCACCCCCCGGAGGACTTCCGGTTTTTTGCCGTCTGCCCAAACCAAACCCGGCAAAAATAAAATCATGGCAAGGGCGGAAATTATAAGGGGTTGACGGCGCATTTTAATTAAGCTGTGCCTCCGCTTCCATTTCATCTTCTAAGCAAAAAAGTAAAGATTCGTAGCCGCCAAATCCTTTAACGCATTCCGGGCAATTAATTAAAGCCATTGTTTGTCTCCTTGTCTGGTGGGGTTACCATGTTGGCAAATCTTCACGGTCGAAAAAAAACATATCTTCTTGTGAGTATTTATCGCTTGGGAAAACTCGTTCTAAATCTTCCTTGGAACAATTGGCAAAAAGTTCATGGAAAGCGGCTTTTGTTCTTTGGCCGGGTAAATTTAGGCTTTTAGCCATTGTGCGCAATTCAGGCATGCCAAGCACGGTTATTTTATCTAAAATAATAATCTCTTTTCCGGGTAAAACTGCCCCGGTGCTCACCAACGTTTGGTAACGTGGCCGGTAATAGTCGCCGGGGGGCGCATAAATGCAAGCCGGGCCGTTTTTAATGCGCGAAGCATACATGGCTAAATTAAAACGGCATTCGTCATCACCGCCGAATAATTCCCGGTAATGCAGTTCCTCATCTTTTTTGGGGTTGTAGCCTAAAAAGTGTTTTAAGCGACTTTTCCAATCCGGATACCATTCGTTATATTTGGCCTTTGGACGCTCATCATAATCGTCGTCATTATCATCGAAATCGTCATTGTCGTAACCATCAAAATCATCATCATCATCGTAGTCGTCATGGTCTATGCTGTAAGTTGTCATTGTGATAGCTGGCTCTTGGGATTTTATTGTTTCCAGTGGTTTTTCTTTGGGTAGTGATTCTGTTTTAGCCGTGTTTGGGAATGACGCTTTGCTTGCTTCTGCCTGTTGATGAGTAAATCCAGCCTCTTTTGCTGGTTTTAAAAATTTGTAACCTAACATCAGAGCGGAAATTATTAAGGTGAAAACCATAAATCTAAGCCCAACACTGGGCTCAGGGGTTTCGTAAATAGTTTCCAAAAAGAAAATAGCATAAAAACAAAGGAGATAAAAAGAAAGAGCATTAATGTGTGTTTTGTTAGTTGAATCAGCAAATAAAAGCGTTTTAGGGGTTGCGAAACTAGTTAAAACCAAAATAACACTAACAGGAATCAAAAATTCAAAAACCTCCGCCATTGTTTTTCTCCTTCATTGCTTTGTTAGTTTTTGGACGCACCAAGGGCAGTTTCTTGCAAAGTAGGGGCACCAAGGTCGCCAGAGGTTGTGCCTTGGGGGTTGGCTTTAGCCTCCTTAAGTTGCTGTTCAAGGCTGGCTTTGTAAGTTTGCAGTACGCGATATTCCATTTGTAATTTTGAATATTTTTTGCTTTGTTGATTATAAGCAATGGTGGCTTTTCTCCACCCTTCATTTTCTATATCCAGTTTTTTTTCAAGATCTATAATTTTTTCTCGATCTTCAAGTCTTGCTCGTTCATAGCACTCTCGCACTGTTTCTTTTGATAAGAGCGCTTTATTTAATTCTTCAAGAGTTTCAGTATATTTATCTCTCCAAGTGTTAATTTCAGTCAAATTGACTGTAGGCTTGCCACTGCCAATCATCTCGCCCTCTTCAAAATGGAGCCAATATTTATTAATTTGCGGATACAACTCTAAAATTGCTGGCAAGAGAGGCCATAAGCCTACCTGCCGTTCTGCTGAAAAGTAATAGCTAAAAGTAGTTTGCGGTATTTTTAGAGCTTTTGCTATTTTGCTTTTAGAACCTGCTATTTGTTCGGCAATTAAAGCTACTCTTTCAAACAGTTCCACAATTACACCTCTTTATTTCATCTGCATTCAATTTTTCTGTTGACATTCAACGGAAATCCCGTTACAATCAACTAAAAAATTGAAAAAAATTAACAGCCAAAGGAGGCGGTTATGAATGGCGAAGTTCAACGAGAACAAAACAAGCATATTGTTCTAAATGATGAAGTTTTATTAACGTCAAAAATAACTTTAACAAAAATTACCCGTCAAGACAAGTTAAGAATTTGGTTGTTAATTAAAAAGATAACGTTTCAGAATATTAGTAACTTTCTGGGGATTGCTGTTTCAAATGCGCGTCAGCTTTGCTTAGCTGAGACCGCACCACCGTTTAGAGTTGAGCAACTAAAAAATTTTGGAATCCCTGAGGAGTTACTACCTGAAGCACGCTATGTGCCGTCCGGGCCTAAACCCAAGCCGAAAAAAGATTAATCCTTGGCTATTAGATTATATTGTTTTGGCCCTCTTTAGCCATGAGATTTTAGCCGGAAATTTTGCAAAGAGCCCTTGGCCGGTAAATCGGCTAGAAAGCGCGGTGTTTCATGACGTGTGAATCCTTAAGTCAAAAACAAATAAATTTGATTAAAGAAATGCTCCCCACGATTTTAAGTGAGCACGCCCTTTGGTTAAAGAATAAAACTCGTGGCACGCAAGCAAATTTTAATGCAGCTATTTTGGATGGACTTGATTTTAGCGGAGCTGATTTGCGCGGCGCAAGTTTTAAACATGCACAAATGACAAATGCAAATCTGAAAGATTGCAACTTGGAAAAAGCAAATTTTGAATGTGCAGATTTATGTTATTCCAATTTAGAAAAAGCCAATTTACACCTAGCTGATATGCGATATATAAATTTAAAAGGTGCAAATTTAAAGAACTCTATTTTGACTAACACAAGTCTTTTTAATGCTAATTTAAAAAATGCAGACTTAACCGATGCCGATTTAAGCGGAGCTTATATGGTTGAGGCTATACTTGAAAACGCTTGTTTATTCCGCACAAAATTAAGGCGCGCGGATATGTCACACATTGATTTAAGGGAAGTTAATTTGTGTTTAGCGCAGTCGCAACCGTTTGAAGATTTTGCATGGATAGTTCGTAGTGTAAAACGTTACAAAGATTTCTTTAAAAACAAAGAGAGTAACGCCAATGACTCGTGTGTTGCCTGAAAAAAGAGCCGGTCGGCGGTGTCGATTTGAGGCGGAATTTTCGGCCCTCGGGTGCGCCGCCCGTGGGGTGGGGATAGAGATTTTGGCCGCCCATTTGGGCAAATCGGACTCCACCTTGCGTAGTGAGCTGGTGCCCAGCCAAGGCCCCGATTCCCCTCATAAACTCGGCTTTGATGACGCCCTTGCAATTATGTATTTGAGCGGAGATGTAACGCCGCTCCATCGGTTTTTGGCCCGGCTGGATTGTAACATCGTCCCCAAACGCCTTGAGCCACAAGGTATTGGCCGTTTCACCTCCGCCTTGCGCTTGTTGGAAAAAGGTGGCGAGTATGCCTCTTGCCTGGCCGACGTTTTAGCCGACGGCAAAATCACTGATGAGGAGTGGGTTAGCTTAGGCAAAATCGTTGACCACATCGAAACCATCGCCGCCATTATTAATGCCCACCGGAAGAGTGAGGGGGCGTGATATGAAAAAATACTATTTCATTTTTCTGGATTATTTCTGGAACTTACCACTTTTGATTGTTTGTGCGCCGTTTTGTTTTCTGGTTTTCATTTCTAAAATTGTTATCTCACGGTCTACTTATTTGTTCGGATTGCCCTACCGGGGACATGGTTTAAGGATAGAAAAGACATCCAAACTAGTGATTAAATTAGTTGATTTTTTAAATTGGCTACTAGCTTACCGGGGGTAATGGTGATGAAATTCTACTTTGTCTTTTTTCGGGCGGCCAGCTTGGTCTTTTTTGCTCGTGTTGTTTGGGGTTATTACAGCAAAGAATTAGAGCCCTTATCTATTGGAGTTGGTTTGTTTTTAGCACTTGCTTTTGAGATTTGCGCAAGCTTAAAAAACTTGGAAATTTTGTTAAAAAAAGAATTTGAAAAAATCCAAGTGCGAGATTTAAAAGCGCGAGTAGAAAAAGAAGCAGAAAAAGAATTTAAGAAGGCTTGGTGGGGTGACAAATGAAATATATTAGCGTTTGTTCCGGCATTGAAGCCGCCACTGTTGCCTGGGCCCCATTGGGTTGGGAGCCGGTGGCCTTTGCCGAAATTGACGCTTTCCCCTCCGCCGTTTTGGCTCACCACTACCCGGGCGTGCCGAATCTTGGCGACATAACCAAAGTGGATTGGAGCGTTTATCATGGTCAAGCGGATATCGTCATCGGGGGGACACCATGCCAATCGTTCAGTTTGGCCGGAAACAGAGGCGGAGCCGATGACGTCCGCGGCGGACTCTCCTTTGAGTTTGTGCGATTGGTGCGCGCAATCCGCCCCCGGTGGTTTGTTTGGGAAAACGTGTTTGGGGTCTTGTCCAGCGACTCGGGGGAATTTTTCGCAAAATTCCTTTCCGCGCTTGATGAGTGCGGGTATTTTCTCGCGTGGCGAGTATTGGACGCTCAATATTTCGGAGTGCCCCAAAGACGCCGCCGGCTCTTCGTTATCGGCCATCTTGGAGGTTGGCAATTTGCCGCCGGAGTCTTATTTGACGCCGACAGCGTGTGCGGGGATTTTGCGCCGCTCGCAAAAGCGGGGGAAGACGATTCCCGAGCCGTTACTGAGTGCGATGGCGGCCCAAGCGGCGACATTGGAGATGACGCCAGCCAGCTCTACGAGTGCGCCAGCCGCGGACACTCCGCCCCGAAAAGGGTAGAAAAAGCGCCGTGTGTTTTGGCCAGGCCGCAAAACAAAGGTCATTTAGTGGTGACTCGCACTTTACCCCAAGCCCCTGCTCGGGAACGAAACTCACTTGCTCAACACAATGTGAGCGAAGCGGCGACGGCATTGGCTGTCGGCCCTGCCGACGATGATAACACGACTTACGTTATTGACGGCCCGGCGCGGACTTTGCGCACCGGCCAAAATCGCCAGCCCATTGACATTACGCACTCTAATTTTGCCGTCACTTGCGGCCGCGTGCGTTACCTTACCCCAAAAGAGTGTGAGCGGCTGATGGGCTTGCCGGACGATTACACATTAGTGCCTTACCGTGGCGGTCTGGCCAGACCGACACCACGTTACAAGGCTATTGGCAACTCGATGGCCGTGCCGGTGGTGCGGTGGATTGGTCAGCGCATTACCGACCAAGAAAAGGATAAATCATGAGCACAGTTAAGCCTGATTTAGAAAGTAGTTGCAGAAAATTGTTTTACAGCGCAGATGACGGCGAAAATATAACAGCGTATGACTCTTTCAAAGAATTGTGGGAGTCAGGTGATTTACACAACCAGTATGAACACGACTATGAACACGAACCTCAAACAGATAGCATTTTTGATGTTTGGGTGTGGGAGCCTCAAACGTATGAGCTTTCAAAAGTGTTAGATTTTTTGTTTGAATCGGGAGTTGAATATTTTTTCCGCACTACCGAATGCGAAACTTTCACCGAAAGCGGCACCGATTATATTTATAGTTACCTAAGCGAGCTTGATACGCAAAGGATAGCCAATTTTATTGAGACCCACAATAGAAAATTTGAACCTAATTGCTACTACAAATTTCTTGCGAGGCTTCAACTTTCCGAAGCCGAAATTATGGCGAAGATTGAGAAAGAGACAACAACATGAAAATCATTGAGCCCAGCATTGAGGTTTTGACGCCCGTTGACCCTGACTCTATCGCCGCCATGATGGCGCGGCTGGAGCGAGCCGGGCGGGTGTGTTACAAAAGTGAGAATAAAATCACCGCTGATTCCGCCGCCAAGTTTGTGCGTGGGTTGATTGCCCGGGGGCATTTGTCGGTTATCGAGCATGAGAGTTTGTCGGTGCGGATTATTTGTGACCGTGGGGTTAGCCATGAGCTGGTACGGCACAGGCTGGCCAGTTACAGCCAGGAAAGCACCCGGTATGTCAATTATAAGGATGGGTTGACGGTTGTGAGGCCGTGTTTTTGGGAGCCTAGAAGTCACGAATTTTACCTTTGGCAGACCGCAATGTTAGACATTGAGGAGCATTACCAAATATTAATTGACAGCGGTGCTTCCCCCCAAGAGGCTCGATGCGTGCTCCCCAACAGTTTGAAAACAGAAATAGTTATGACGGCTAACTTGCGCCAGTGGCGGCACATTTTGGCCCAGCGTTTGGGCGCCGGGGCGCACCCGCAAATGCGGCAAATTGCCAACATGATTTTGGCTGAATTTAAAGAAATTTTACCCGATGTTTTCGGTGATTTGGAGGGTGGGAAATGACCTATAAATACACTGAATATCAATTTTTACACCAGCCGCGGCCGGTGAAGCTGAACACAGCTTTTAACTATGTCGGGTTGTTGTGTTTCGAGGTTTGCGCCCGCGATCCCAGAGGGGCAACGGTTATGCTTTTGTGGGCCACCGGCCCGGAATTAGATGGCCCCCAGATTTTGGGTGTGCGGGATATGCCCACCATGTTAGACGATGACATTACCCCTGATGCGGCGTGAGGTGAGATTTATGTTTGGTTTTAAATGTTACGTTTTGGGCTATATTTTTTCCCCTGATTTAAAAACGGTGTATTTGCTCCGCAAAAAGCGCCCGGCAAATCAAAAGGGGAAACTCAACGGCTTTGGCGGAAAAATTGAACCAGGCGAAACTCCGGCTGAAACGATGGCCCGTGAAGGTTATGAGGAGTGCGGTTTTGCTGGCGAGTGGATAATTCTGGGTAGTGGCCCTTTGGTTTTTTTTACAACTTTTGAAAAAATTTGGTTGTTTTATGCTGTTTTAGCCGTTGGCCAAACAATTCCGGTCGCCACCGAAGATCAGACGGTTGAAGCCGTGGCAGTGGTTGATTTAGCCACGCAAGCACGCAAGCTAAAATGCGTAGATCATTTGCCCCGCTGTATTTGGCGGGCGTTATACCAAATTGCGGGAGATGTAGAGATGGTTAAGTATTGCCGCTACATAAAAATACAGCCACCGGATTGGGTGTTAAATGACAAACAATAATAATACACAACATTACCATTGCCAGCGGATGTCGGCAATATTGACGATGGAAGATTGCGCCGCTTACAAAAAAGCCCGGAGTGGCCAGTTTACCGGGGGATTGCGGCGGCGAAATAATGTGTGCCGCTCATGCCCGGGGCTTGATTTGAGTAAACCCGTGACGCCTGAAAGTTTGACTAAGTAAGTTTTTGCTGGGGAGTGCCGGAGGTTGTTATGAAAATTCAAACGAAAATTTCCAAAGATGATTTCCAAGAGCTTGCGGATATGTTTATTGAGTTGCACGATCTGGCCATTCGCTTTGGTGAGATTTTTTCAAACTTAAAAGCGATAAATTTTCCTCCGGTTGAGATGGTGTCATCCGCTCCGTCCGAAGCTGTCCAAAGAGCGGTTGAGCCTAAAGCTCCCGTTTTGGCCAGCGAAAAGCCTCGGGGGCGTCCGCACCCAAGTTGCGGCACCAAAGTTGAACTGGCTAAAATCGTTGGTATTGCTTCGCAATCTTTGGGTAGCATTATAAATGGCCTAAACAACGGCGGCCCGAAGACGGCCCCGGTTTTGGCCAAAATTCTCGGCACTGCGGTTGGTTTGTGGCTCAAAGGTGGCTCCACCGCCGACCGTCAAGCAGCGTTTAAAGCATGGTCGGAGGCCCGGCTAAGTGGCGGCTCTATTGTGGTCGCGCCAATAGAGCCGCCTTTGGTGCCCGTGGCCAAAGATGACCATTTTGTTGACGCCAACAAAATGAGAGAAACTGTTTTACCCAAAACAATTAAACCCGGCTCCCAAGATCATTTGGCCGCCATTTTAAATTTGCACCAAACGACCATCAGTTGTTTTGTCAACTCAAAACGTTCAACGTGCGACGCTACGGCCCAAAAATTGGCCGTAATTTTAGACACCGAACCAAAAATTTGGCAAAGCCCGGGCTATTCTTATTTGCGGCGGGAAGCTTTTAACAAGTGGAGTAAACAGCAAAGTAACGCTCAAAAAAAGGCTGACGTTGACTCTGCCAGAAAAGCCAAAGCGCAAGGCGCCACCACCGATTACGGTTATTGCGAGCGGATGAGGGCCAAGATGACTTTGAAAGATTGCCAGTCATACCGCAAACCCAACGATTTAAAGGGGCACAAACCTTGGCGCAACAACGACCGTTGCCAAGGGTGTGCCGGGCTCAATATGGAAGGGTGAGAACATGAAACCTGAAGATGTTTTGCGTGATTTAGAGGCGACCACCCGCAAGGCGCACGAAGCCAGATATAAACAGCGCAAAGAGCAATCGGGCAAGGTGGCCGCTTCCCCTGCGCCGCCGGTGCGCCCCTTGACCGAGGACGAGGAAGCGTTTGTCCAAAAAATGCTCCCCAAACTGCCTCCGGTTATGGCCAGGGCCAAAGTGCCGGAGCTTTTGGGCGGCATTGTCCAGGCGGGTTCGCTCCGCAACGCCGATTCGGCCGGTACCGGCCCTAAAGAAGCTTGGCGGGTTGGCGGCGGCAAGGTGATGTATGACACTGAGTCTCTTTTGCGCTGGATTGCCGGTCACTATGGCCTAACCCGTATCAAGTCGCTTTACAATATCTAAACTTGTCCTTAAATGGGCTGGTTTTAATCCGGGGGAGCTAATTTGTGAACAGCTTCGCGGGTAGCGTCGGGGATCAAATGAGCGTAGCGCATGGTCATGTCAATGGTTTTGTGGCGCATGAGCGTTTTGATTCGGTAAATATCCACCCCGGCCAAGGCCAGCCAGCTGGCGAAAGTGTGGCGCAAAGTGTGGAAGACCACCCGGCGGGCGCGGTCATCGGCGGCGAGGCCATCATTGAGCCCCACCCGATCCACCAGCTTTTTAAATTGGTGGCTCAAATTTTCCCGCAAATTTGCGCCGAAAAAAGGGGGGAAAACAAGCCCATTAACATCCGGGGCGTTTGTTTTGCGCTCCGCCAAAAGTTCCGCCGCCGCCGGGTTTAGCGGCACTTTGCCGCCCGGTTTGCGCATGGCCTCATCGCGCACCGTGACCATGGCGACGGTAAAATCAACATCAAGCCACGAAAGCCTTTGGAGCTCACCGAGCCTGAGGCCCGTGTTAAGTGAGAGGACGATAGCATCATGCAAATCAATGTGACGCAAAGTTTTTGCCGCCGCGATGAGCGCGGCCGCCTCGGCGCCCGTGAGGAAACGTTCGCGCCGGTTGTGGACGGCGGGCAGGCGCACGCCGCCGGTGGGGTTTGGCCCCGTAAAAAGCCCGTGGCCGTCAATTTGGACGGCTCTGGCCAGATTGAAGGCTTGACGGAGCAGGGCCAAATATTGTTTAATGGTCGCCGGTGCGGCTCCGCCATCGGCCAAATTATCGACAAAAATTTGGATGTCTCCGGTGGTAATCTCGCTCAAGGTGCGAGCGCCAAAGCGCGGGCCAATATGTTTGTTATAACGGTTGTTGTCGGTTTGCCAACTCCTTTTGGTGCGCATCGCCCGGGGGAGGTAGTAGGTCGTCCAAAAGGCGTCCAGCGTCATGGCTTGGCTGGCGGCCTGCGCGGCCTCCGCGGCTTCTTGCTCGCGCTCTTGGGTCGCCGCGCGGCGCATCTCGGCCAGGCTCGGAGGCCCGAAGCCCGTGCGGATGTTTTCCTTGATGCGGCTGAGGATTGTGTGGGCCTTTTCGGGGTTCCAGCCCTCAGACGCCCAGCCGAGAGCCTCTTCGTAGAGCTTGCCGTCACGCCTGTAGCGCATGGTGTAATAGCGGTCAGGAGCGCTTTTGTGTTTGCGCTTTTTGTCCTCGTGGTATCTGATGCCGGGATATGGTGTTTTGCTCCAATTCATTATCCCATATTACTCCCACATTTTTTACATGTCAAGCCCATCACTAGGGATAATGCAAAAGGACAAATACTTGATAATACTGGGCGAACTAAAAGAGCAGCGTTGTTATTTTGGATTCAGGGTCTAGTGGGGGTTTCCTCGTGGGAGTTCGAGTCTCCCCTTCGGCACCATAGTTTAAAATCATATAGCCCCATAAAGCCCTAAAAGCCTTATGGAGTTTGATTTTTCCCCGATTTGACACCCTCCCCTAGCCTCTCAAGCCCCCTTGTAATCCAGCAGATTAGACGGTATACGGTAAGCGCTTGAATTTGATACCATGTTTTTTCTTTAATCTTTGTGTTTTAAGGGCTTGAGGAAATACCGCAAAAAATAGCGATACCGTGAACTAAATACCGTATTTAGAGGGGGGCCACCATGGGCAAATTTTCAGATGTTGTCTTACGAAGTATTAAGCCGACCGGCAGAGCTCAAAAGTTAGACAATGGGAAGGGCTTGCATTTATATGTTACGCCAATTTGGTGGCGATGAAGCGAGCCACTGCCACCATTTGAGGCATTCAATTATTTGAAACTTTTCCCATTAAAATAGAAATATTTATGCAAAGCATCTGTAAAAGTGACTTCTAGATTTGCGAACCCCTCTTTTTGAAAATAATCTGTCAGCCTTTGGGCTAAAACATCACAAAGTTCATCACCTCTTGGGAACCAAAAAATATTAACAGATGGCAAGGTGGCAACAATTGTACCGCCTTTAACCTCTTCTAAAGGTGAATAAAACACCTTAGTGCTATCAACAGGTAACTGTAAGACATCAGAAAGTATGCTGTTAATTTGAGTTTCCATTTGGCATAGTTTGGCTTTTTCTACACCACGAACTGTAACATGCGGCATTAGTTTGCTCCTTTATTGCTTTGTTAGTTTTTGGATGCACCAAGGGCATTTTGTGTTTGGACAAGCGGCACATCGCCCCCGCCCACAGGTTCACCCACATTGCCCAAGACAGATTTAAATCGGGCGTCTTCGGTATTACTTAAGAGTTTTCTTATGGTGCAAAAATAAAACCCACAAGGATGGTTGTTTTTTTATTGCATTACCCCTTTAAAAACAGGTTGTTGCCATGAAATTAAATATAGCAGAGCCAAATAGAATTAACAATATAAAAGCTTGATATTTTTATGCCGCTTCTATACCATAAATACTTAAACACTCTTTTTCTCTATAAACAACCCTCAAACAGGAGCTTATACCATGGCAACATACGCGCAAAAAAGTCTTCTAATGTTATGTTTTCTTTTTCTATTCGTCACACAGCCAACGCAAGAGGCACTGGCGAACCCCATTTCTGTAAACGCTCATAATTTTGTTGAAGCGCAAATGTATATAGAGATGGAAGAGCAACAACAATTAGCCGGCGGAGTCAACAAGTGGACACACTTCAGAGAGCCAACGCCCATTTCTGCCCAACAAATTGTGCGCATGAATCGTGATACTTTATACAGTCTGGCGGTGATAAATGTGAGCCAAGGGGCAACTATTACCTTGCCTGACACGGGGAAGCGCTATATTTCTTTAGCCATTATAAACAGCCTCGGCTATACTAACCATGTTTTTTATGGCGGGGGAAAATACACGCTCACACCTGAAAATGTAGGTTCAGATTACGCTTTGGCCATTGTTCGTATTTTTGCAGACCCCTACGATTCAAATGATGTGGCCACCGTAAATAAACTTCAAGATATGTATAAAATTGAGGCAAAAAATGAAGCCCCCATGCCCGTAAAGTCTTGGAATATGGAAGAATTAAAAAAATACTCCCAGCTCTTTTCTGAACTTTTCGGCCTTGCTGTAGCAAAATCTTCCGGGGCCATGTTTGGGAAAGAAGAAGAGGTAGATCCCATTTATTTCATGATAGGGGCCACAGGTGGGTTCGGCGGCTTACCACAAAAGGAAGCCATGTATTTTGGCGGCACGCCTAAAGAGGCAGCAAAAGCCTATAGCGTAACTTTGAAAGACGTTCCGGTGGACGGGTTTTGGTCTATCACTATATATGATAAAGACGGTTACTTATTTGAATCGGAATACGGCCGCCCCAGCATAAACAACGTGACGGCAAAACCTAATGCCGACAATTCTTATACTATTCGCATTGGCATGTGTGAAAAAGACACAGAGAACTGCCTGGCCATTGAAGATGGTTGGAACTATATCTTGCGCCTTTACCAACCGGGTGAAGAAATTCTCTCCGGCCAATGGCAGTTGCCCAAATTACAAAAAGTTCTTCCGTAGGTGCTTTAGAAAATTTAAAATTAGATCAGGGCCGACGCATCTAAATTTTTTGTTGCAATTATCTTTTTCCCAAAATAAACAGCTGTAATTAAAGATAATTTTCAAGTTGGCCAAAAGTCTAATGCAACGTAAAGCGAAGCCAGAGGGGGTGCTTCTCCAAAATATTCTGCAATTTTAACTCCGCCTAATGAACGAAACGA
>CAYJAF010000010.1:0-54440 GCA_964368195.1 uncultured Thermodesulfobacteriota bacterium | reverse complement strand
GCTTACCCTGTGAAAAATAATTATAACCTAAAAAAATTTAGATGCGTAGGCCCTGTCAGGGAACCCAAGGTTTACGTGACTTGATTGTTATTATTGCCGCTCGCCTTGGGGGACATTCGCTTCAGACAGAGGTCAAAAAATTTGCTTAGTAATTTCTTTTATTAAGCATTACTAAGCAAAATGAGTAATAGGATAAAAATTAAAAGAGGCATAGGCCCTGTCAAAAAAACAGGGCCGACCAATTTGATTTTTGCTCTCAATTAGCATAATAACTTGAAACTGTATATCATTTCGCTTCTAATCCCTAGGATCCCTAGAAATTTTAAAAGCAGGCATGGTGACGAAGGAAAACTTTGCAGCAAATTAGTCGATAAAAAATTTTCCTCCATTGTTTGACCAAGTGAGTTGTGGGAGCAACACTGACTTCTTTGTGAAAAAAATCTTCTTTAGGAATCCGGTTGTTTTTGTAAATTAGATGCGTAGGGCCTCTTCAGAGAACCAGAGCTTAGTGTTTTGTTTGTTGGTAGCCTTCTCCTCATGGTGGAGAGGCTTTGCCGGGGAAGACTTTCGGCAATTTGCCTCATTTCAGCTCTTTAAGTTCGCCTTGCGGCTTACGTGGTAACAAAAATTAAGAAAATGCTGATTAATTATTCGACGCTAAAAAATACACTAACCACAAACAATAATAGATAAAATAATGAAAATTTATCTGAAAAACATCTAAAGCAATTACGCTTTTTTTAGCGAGACTCGGTATGTTTTATGCGAAAATACCTCTGCAACTCCGCTGACTGCCGCCTTAGAGACGAAGGACGAGCCGAAATTTATTTACGGCAGACTTTAGTGAACAAAAAGGGGCGCAAAGGCCAGCGTGCCTTGCTGAAAAATGGCTCAGTTTTGCAGCACTGACTAACCAACATTTCCCTGGCTTGAGTATAAATAGATTCCTTTACGAGATACTAGAGCCTATCCATATTAATAATTGACAAAGCACTTAAATGTAATTATATTAATTTATATGAAATTGCCTATCAAATAATATAAATTAATTGTATTTGTTTTTTTGAAGCAGAGGTGGAATGTCGAAATTGACAACTTAGCATTTATTATGCAATACTTTATATGCATGGAAATGTTTGGAAAAGGATGCAGATGGGTGCAGATGGATGCAAATGGAAGGTTTTGCCAAAGGAATACGGCAACTGGCATTCGATTTATGTCAGGTTTAATCGCTGGGTAAGCGTGGAGTTGTTGAACGAATTTTCGAGACTTTGTAAAATGAAAAGCTCTTGATATTTTGCTGAAATTTTTTACTTTAAAGATAAACCTATTTCTCCTTTAAAAGCAGTTTGACAAGCGTGGGGCATTATAGGCTCTCGCACCCCTTTTTATGTTCGTGAAAGATCGCCGGAAATAATTCCTGCGGGTGCTTTGCGGCGACTGTTAAGTGCAAACAGACTCTATTTATTTTTTGTCTATTATTTACGCCTTGGCTTATTTAAGGAAACATTGATTAATTCTGCAAGCAAAGTTAATCAATGTTTCCTTAAGAAAATGTTTAAAATAATGAGGTGAAGACGTTTTTCTGAAATCGTCTGTGAAGGAGAAACAAATGAAGCTATTCGGGTTTGGGGTAGAGCAAAAAATAGTCATACTCATTATTGGGCTTTTATTGGTGACTTCAACTGTTATCATCGTCCTTAACCGCTATGCCTTTCAAGAAGGGATGCACACTCAACTGGTCGATTTCCAACTACCCCTGGTTTCAGATACAGCCTTGAGCACAGTCATTACTGAAATTCAAACTGTCTCTGACGCTCTGGAACTTTCAAGTCGAAACCCGTTTTTCCTCAATTGGCTACGGGCCGGCGAACCGGAAACCGGCGATGAGACTATTTATCAGCAAGCCAGCTCCATCATTGAGACCTATGGCACCTTAGGGGCCAATTATGTTTCAGCTCGCACCAAAAAATATTTGGACGTGCTGGAAGGTCAACGTCATCTTCGCCACGTGCGCGGCCCCAAAGAAGACCCTTGGTTTTATGGTTTCCGGGACAGTGGTGCACAACTTAATATTGTCATTTACGTAAACGATCCGATTTGGGGAACAAAAGCTTTCATCAACCGGCGAGTGGAAGTGGATGGTGAGTTTCGTGGTCTTTTATCGGCTTCCATTGACTTAGAAGAGATGAGAGACGCTTTAAGCAAGATGAAAGTTGGCCAAGAGGGAACTGCTTTCGTGGTCAATGAGAATGGCTTAATTCGCTTTAGTGAAAAAAATGAAAAAATTGGCAAGCAAATTGAAACCATCAATTCGGTTTACCAAAATAAGTGGGATCAAATCAAAAAAACGGACGGTTTTATCTTTTCATATCAAGATAACAACACTGAACGAATTGCCATCACGCGCCATATCCCACTTTTGGATTGGTATTTGATTTGCGAAGTCAGTGAAAATGAATTTGGGGCCTCCATGCGCCGCTCCACCTTAATTACCTTAAGTATATCTGCCGCATTTTTGTTTTTTGGTAGCCTAATTGGCGTCTGCTTCGCCCGAACTATTACCAAGCCGTTGAACAGCGTGGCCATAGGCTTGGTGGGAGATGCCAACAGCATGGCCGAATGCGCCCATGAAGTCTCCACAGCCAGCAGCTCCTTAGATGCGGGGGCCACTTCCCAACAGGCAGCAGTAGAAGCGACCACTTCTTCCCTGAAAGATATGTCGAACATTATCACTCGAAATATGGAAAGCGCTCGCGAAACAGAACAGATTATGCGAACAAGCGACCAAAATTTAACAGCCGGTTTCGAAGCTATTACGAATATGCATGGGGCTATGGATAAAATTGGTGATTCTTCTGAAAAAATTCGTAATATTATTAAAACAATTGAGGATGTGGCATTTCAAACTAACCTTTTAGCCTTAAATGCCTCTGTGGAAGCAGCCCGCGCCGGAGAGGCCGGTCAAGGCTTTGCGGTGGTGGCTGACGAAGTGCGCAATTTGGCCCAACGATCGGCAAATTCGGTGCGTGAAACGACTGCTCTTATTGAAGAAACCACGTCTCGCGTAAGCGATGGTTTGACTATTGCCGCAGACATGGAAAATAAATTTAAAGCAGTTATGGATTCAATTGCGGCGCTGAGGCAAATAGTTGAACGAATCGGCCAAAGCACTTCAGAGCAAAGCGAAGCTGTGGAAAATATAAACACGGCCATGACTCAGGTGGATAAAAGTTCAACTAACACAGCGCACGAAGTTCACTCCATGACAGGCATTAGTGCCAATATGGTCGAAGTGGTCGAAAGTTTGCGAGTAAACATTCAGACTTTAGATGGTTTGCTTGCTAAAAGGCACTCTTCAAGGTGAGCTGAAATCTAAAATTATTCACATAAACGACTTTTCAACTCTCTCTTTGTAAAACTTCACTTGTTTGCTTGAGCTTTGTAAGTCAAACCATCGCTCTTTCAAACTGAGCTCGCTTTTCGTGTATAATAATTTCAGTTGAAATTACTATCTGGCCTTGCGCTGGTAGTCAAGCACCCCGCGAAGGCATAAGTGCGATTAACTTGCACTGTTAAGTGCCGGAGCAAGTGTGCCTTTAAGTAAGTTGACATTGGTGATTTTAACTTAAAATGCTATAAAAGCTGCTTGACAAATAAGGGCCATTGTGGCTTTAGCCCCCCCCTCCAGAGCCGACGCATCTGAATTTTTTTGGGTTATAATTGTTTTTCACAGGATAAATAGTTGTAATTAAATATGATTTGCAAGTGAAGCTTGAATTTAATCGCGAAATAAGCGGAGCCGAAGGGGTGCTTCTCCAAAATATTATGCAATTTTAACTCCGCCTAATGAACGAAACAAAGGCGCAAGCCGAAGTGAAGTGAAGCCGAAGGAGTTGAAATAAGGAATATTTTGGAGAAGTACCCCCGGAGGCGAGCGGCGAAAATTTAGATGTGTCGGCCCTGCCCCCCCTCTTGAGTCTATTGGCTGGGCATGTTATATTTGATTAAATTTTTATTTTGTTGAGATAAACTTTATGCCTGTTCAAACTGAAATGCCTTTGCAATCTGAAAGCCCCGCTTTTTTTCTAAAAGATGTGCCCATTGCCAATCCATTTATTTTAGCACCGTTGGCCGGTTTGACTAATTGGCCTTTCCGCTGTTTAGCCAAAGAGGCCGGGGCGGCTTTAACGGTTAGTGAAATGGTTAGCGGCACGGGTCTCAACTATAAAAGTAAAGCTACTTTTCAGTTGATGGAGACAGATCCGCAAATTGAGCGCCCCTTTTGCGTGCAACTTTTCGGTAAAAACCCGGAACATTTAGCCCAAGCTGCTCGCCTGGCTGTGGAGGCCGGGGCTGATATTATTGATCTCAACATGGGCTGCCCGGCGCGTAAAGTGATAAACAGCGGTCACGGGGCGGCTCTTTTAAAAGATTTGAAGCTGGTGCGCGAGATTCTTCGAGCCATGGTGGGAGCGGTTTCAGTTCCGGTGACAGTGAAGACGCGGCCCTCTTTTGCCCCCGAAGTAGGGGGGACAATTTGGGATTTGTTACCAATTTTAGTGGAAGAAGGAGTGGCCGGGGTCACTTTACACGGCCGCACAGCTAAAGATGGTTTCAGCGGTGAAGCCGATTGGGACGTGGTTGCGCGTTTAGTGGAGGAATCACCCATACCGGTTATTGGCTCCGGTGACGTCACCACGGCCTCTGAGGCTATGCGGCGCCTTCGAGAAACCGGTGTGGCCGGGGTTATGATTGGGCGGGGAGCCAAGGGGCGCCCGTGGCTTTTTGGTGAGTGTGTGGCCTTGTGGCGGGGAGAAGCTTCAGAGCCGGTATCTTTAATGAAAGTTTTGGCCACAGCAGAACGCCATGCCAAGCTTCTGTTTGCCTCAGTGGGGCCGCGGGCTCCTTTTATGTTGCGCACAGTTTTAATGTGGTATACAAAAGGTTTGCGCGGAGCCACAGAGTTCCGTTCCAAGTTGTGCCAAGAGACAGATTTAGAAATTCAGCTGGCACTTTTACGCCACTGTATCGAACGTCATATTACCGAAACAAACTGCGAATTATTGCCGGAGCAATGAGCCCACGCCGGAAATGTTATTTCAATTGTAGAATAAAATCTTCTAATCAAGCATGATTTGCAAGAAAAATTTGAAGTCTATCTCAAATGAGCACCCTCAAGGTGAGCGATGAAAATTTAGACGCGTCAGCTCTGGCTTTTAAATTCACGTCAATCTAATTTGATAGGACATCATGAACTTTATGGCGACGGAGGAAAACTTTTCAGAACTTGACTGCAAAATTTAAGCCCTACTGTTTGAGCTTTAGCGAGTTTTAGGGCTTAAATTGCAGGCAAGAGATGAAAAGTTCTTCCGTAGGAGCCGAAAAAATAACAAATTAGATTGACGTGGCTTAAAAACTGATTTACCTAGACTTTCCGACCTAAATATTGTATATTCAAAATCACAAACCACCATATATGACCTCTCGCCCGCTTGGAACGAGGGGTTACTATTCTTAACTTTAAGGTGAATGATGACAGAAACTTCCAACCCTTCCAACCCATGGCAAATAATTGATGAGTATTTAACAGCTACTCGTTATGCAGTGCGCGACCCCCAAAGCGGCCTCCCTTTGGAAAAAGATTACAATCAAATTTTAAAAGAGCGGGTTATCCCCAAGCTCAAATCCTTAGAAAGCCCCATTGCTTCTCCTGAACGCTTGGAGAAACTGGCCGAAGCTTTGCAAAAAAAACATTTGATTGCGGCCACTCCCTTTATAATGTCCTTCGGTAATCCCCACACCAGACGCCCGGGTTTTTTCTCTTGCTATCCTTTGGGGTGGGTGGAAGACAGCTTGAGCGATATTGAAGAGATGCGCCGTAAGATGCGTACAATTTATATGTCCGGCGGTGGAGCTGGCATTGATATTTCTCGCTTGCGCCCCAAAGGTTCCCCGGTTGATTCCGGCCAAGGCATTGCCAGCGGCCCGGTTGGTTTCTTGCCTGATTTTGACGCCGTCACCGGAACAACTAACCAAGGCGGTCGGCGGAGAGGTGCTCTTTTAGTTCAATTGGATTGGGATCACCCAGACATAGCTGATTTTGTTGAAGCCAAAAACTTCAATGCCACTTTAACAGAGCTCTTGGCCACTTTGCCGCCGGAAAAACGCCCGGCCCAAGCCACGAATTTATCTAACATGAACCTTTCGGTCAATGCCTTTGGTAAATTTTGGGAAGATGAAAATCTTGTGCGGCTCATTGCGAAAAATATGTGGGCCACGGGTGATCCTGGGTTACTTTTTGTTGATAATATGCTCAAATATTCTCCTCTCAAAGAAGAGGACGAACCTCGTTTTTCCAACCCTTGCGGTGAATATTTGGCCAGCGCAGGTTCGGCCTGTAACTTAGTGACGGTCAATGCCGCTCGCTTGGCGCGTGAAACTTTTGACCAACTCATCGCCGAAGGAAAAACATGGAGCTCTGAGGCGGCTTGGAGCTCTGAATTCAGCCAACGCTTTTGGCTCTCTTTACGGGAAACTGCCGGTTTAGCTTGTTATTTAGGCAACTTGATTTTAGAGTTTGACGAAGGTTATCCTTTGGCTGAAATACGTGAAAAAACTCAAAAGATAAAACCGGTTGGCGTTGGTTTAAGTGGTTTCCACACAGCTTTGCTCCTGGCTTTCCAAGGGGTAGTTGATTACGGCTCTCCTGAGGCCATTTCCTTTGCCCGCTCTACCCAAGCTAACTTGACTTTAGGCACTTTGAATTTGTCTGCTCACTTGGCTCAAATCAGCGGTCATGTTTATGAAAATCGTTCTTATTGGCAACAACATTTGAGCGAATTGCGCGAAACTCTGGAAGGATCTTGTTCTTTGGAAAATGTGGATTCCTTAAGTGCTTGGGTAGAATCAAATGGTGGTTTTTATAATTGCCTCACCACCAGCCAAGCTCCCACCGGTAGCGTTTCAATTTTTTTGAAAAACATAGATACCGGCATCGAGCCCTTTTTTGCCCTTGCCCAAAAACGTCGGGTGCGTGATGATAAAAAAGGCTGGGTGGATTTCACTTTGAAACCGGCAGAACTGGCTGATCTCTTTGAAAAATATCCCGAGTTCCACGGGCGAGCTCTGGCTCAAACTGCCTTGAAATTAACCCCGCAACAACAGCTAGCCATGCTGGCAGCTTTTCAATATCATTGCCACACCGGGGTTTCTAAAACCATCAACTTGCCTAAAGAAGCCACGGTGGAGGAAATCGAAGCCTTGTTGGCCGAAAGCCGTGACTTGCGCCTCAAGGGTTTCACGGTTTATCGCGAAGGCTCTTTGGACGGCATCATTTCAGCTGCCGACACCCCCAGCGAAGCCCAAGGTGCCGGCCATGGAGTGCGCGACATCAGCGGTGATCGAGAAGGCCGCACCTTTACGGCCGAAAGCTATAATCTGACGGCTCACATCACCTTAACTCACGATGAAAATAAAAATATCAGAGAAGTTTTTGTTTCAGCCGGTGACGTGGGGGCTTCTATTAACGCCATTTTCACAGCCCTTGGCATGATCATTTCGGTGGCATTGCGTGAAGTTCCCAGCCTCTTTGACCGTTTAGTCAAAGTTCTGTGTAAAGTCGACATGGGTGAGCGTTATGTTATTCACACCAGAATGAGTGCCGAACCTGTGCGTGGGGGGAGTCTCCCGCAAGTTATTGGACGCCTTATGAATTTGCGACGGGAATATTTGCGCCAAGGTGAGCCGGTTAATGCTCCGGCTGAGCGGGGTGGATACGATATTTGCCCTGAGTGTCAATCCTTGAGTTTGCGTCGAGAGGGTTCTTGCCGCAAATGTGATCGTTGTTCTTATTCTACTTGCTAAGCATTTAGTATAGAGAACTTGTTCAGTTCTTTTTTCGTATGAATTCGACCACAGTAAGTTTCATTTTAAACATTGAAATTTACTGTGGTTGTTTTTCGTTCAGAGGCTTACTCCATTACGTCAGCGTTGCCTTAATTACGCACAGTATTTTTTAGCGCGAAACCACAAGAGACCGAGGGTACTGTCGCCAAAGAGGTGAGTGCGAGGGGAGGTAATAGCTGAAATTAACTTTTGGTGCTCTTTTGCGAAAGGACAAGCGGGGAAGAACAGGGGTATTTGAAAAATACCTTGAGTTTTCAGCATTGATTACTAAAAAAACTTAAGCCTCACAAGCTTTTAGGCGGCTTTGTGAGGCTTAAATTGAGTGGTGCCGGGGGACGGAATCGAACCGCCCACACCCAGATTTTCAGTCTAGTGCTCTACCGACTGAGCTACCCCGGCTAAACTTTGTAATACCAACTGAACAATTAAGAATTCTAGCAAATAAGATGTATAAAGTCAAGATGTTTTTAGTGGTATGTTCCAAATTCTTTTTCAGTCAAAAAGTTACTGCCAAACTCTTCTTATTTTATAAGCAAGCTCTTCCCTAAGCATGAGTTTAGCAAAAACAATCTTAGCCCAACTCCAACTATAAACAATGGGCCGCTAAAGGTTCAAAGCGCTTGCTATGCTCAATCCTTGCCCTAACTTTCAAAATGCCAAACTCATGATTAGCGGCACCAAAAAGTCAAACATCTCCTTAGTTATAAACCGGTAAATGCATTTTGTGTGAACACACTTTTAAAGTTTTAAACCCTCAAAGCAAAATTGTTTCCGAGTGAAATCATTGCTTAAGTATAATTTTGTGGTATTTGAAGTTCTTTTATGTTACCTTGAGACCGTTCTAAATATATTGTTATCTCGTAAAAAGTTAAGAAAGGATTGCTAAATGAACCAACAAAATGGCTCAGCCTTAAAAGATGCCGTAATCATCGGAGCAGCTTTGTTTGCAATGTTTTTCGGAGCAGGTAGTTTGATTTTCCCCCCTTATTTGGGAATGATGTCCGGCCCTGAATGGGTGGTGGGGTTTTTAAGCTTTTTTATCTCTGACATTGGCATTGCTTTCTTAGGTATTTTTGCCATGATTTGGAAAAACGGTGACATTTCTCAAGTCACCGGTAGAGTTGGTAATATCCCTTCGCTGGCCATCAACACCGCAATGGTGTTGTGCATCGGCCCACTTTTTGCCGTGCCTCGAACGGGGGCAACTGCCTTCGAGATGGCCATTGTCCCTTTGATGCCTGATTTTAGCTTGTTTGCCTTTTCGTTAATCTATTTCACAATCATGTTCGTTTTGACTATTCGTTTTTCAAAAGTTGTGGATATTGTTGGTAAAGCCTTGACTCCACTTCTATTAATTCTTTTATCTGCTTTAATTGTTGTGGGCATTGTCAACCCCATCGGCCCTTTTTCGGCCGAACCCATGAGCCAAGCCGTAGTGGCCGACGGCATCATTGCCGGGTACCAATCTTTAGACGTTTTTGCCTCTTTAGTTTTTGCCATGGTCATCATCAAAGCGGTGAGCGAAAAAGGTTATGGCGAGGGGAACCCCAATCGTTATAAGGTTTTGAGTATAGGCAGCCTCATTTGTGTTCTCTGTTTGGCTTTTGTTTACGGTGGCATATCTTATTTGGGTGCAACAGCTTCCACTTTATACACTTCCGAAATCAACCAAGCGCAGTTGATTGTTGAAATTGCCAGTTTACTTTTCACTAAAAGTGGGGCAATTGTCTTGGGTTTTGTGGTGGCTTTGGCCTGTATGACCACCGGTATTGGGGTGACTTCAGCATCGGCTGCTTATTTTGCCTCTGTGAGCAATAATAAAATCAAATATGAATATTCAGTCACCATTATCAGCATCTTCAGCCTGGTAGTTTGTAATATGGGCTTGTCTGCCATCATCTCTTTGGCCATTCCTGTTTTATTGTTTTTATACCCCTTGGTTTTGGTGCTGATTTTTACTAGTATTGGCGGCCGTTATATTAAAAATGATAACAGCATTAAAATGGCCGTTTTCGGGGCCGGTATTGTCAGCCTCTTCACAACTTTAGACGGCTATGGTTACCAAAGTCTCCCCTTAGATTGGATGCCCCTTTACGCCGAAGGGATGAATTGGATTCTGCCGGCTATTTTTTGCGGTATTATCGGTAGTTTTATCAAACCCAAAGTGCAAAACTAAAGGAAAAGCAAATTCAATAAAGACTATGACTTTCAGTTTGCATTTTTAGGTTTAATATTGTAATATGGCTAGCGTTCGTTAATTATTATCATTTAGAACGTTTCCAATAATCATTCTTAGCTACAGATGTTTTTGGGGAAAGCTCGTTGGCTTTTTCTTAAATAATTTTGGTTTTGAACAGAAGAAGACTTTTGCCTTGAATATAAAGGCAGTGGTTGTGAACATCAGCGGCTTTATCAAAGGCCCAAAACAAAAGGAGACTGTGATTATGTCCGTTCTTAAAACACCGGCTGAATGTACAGCCCAAGTTTGCACAATCGGCGCAAACAAGTCAAAGCTCGGGATTGGCAAAACCCTCTATTTAGCCTTCCTGGCCGGAGCTTTCATTGGTTTCGGTAGTCTTTTGGCTATTAAAATCGGCGGCTTTATGCCTGTTGAGTATTGGGGCAACATTCAACGCCTCGTCTTTGCCGGCGTCTTCCCCGTGGGCTTGCTTTTGGTCTTAGTGGCCGGGGCTGACCTCTTCACCGGTAACTGTATGTATCTCCCTTCTGCCATTAGCAGCGGGAAGTGCGACTTTGGTGGTTTAGTCAAAAGCTGGGTATTTTCCTATGCTGGCAACTTTGTCGGCTCGGTGGCAGTTGCTTTTGTTTTGGGCCTTTGCACCGGCATTCTTTTCGACAAAATTGGCGACGGCTCCATGCCTTTGGCCACTTACGCCATTAACCTTGCCAACGCTAAATGTAACCTCCCTTGGGATGTGGCCTTTATTCGCGGCATCGGTTGTAACTGGTTAGTTTGTTTGGCTATCTTCATGGCGCTCACTGCCACTGACGGCGTTTCTAAAGTCGCTCTCATTTGGCCTCCCATCACGGCCTTCGTGGCTTTAGGCTTTGAGCATAGCGTGGCCAACATGACCTTCGTGCCCTTGGGTATTTTCTTAGGTGAAAGCCAAGCTTATTTAGCCAGTGCCAACCCTGTCGCTTTGACGGCTAACTGGTCTGATTTCTTCATCAACAACTTGATTCCGGTTACTTTAGGTAACATCGTGGGCGGCGCTTTGTTGACTTTAATGGTCAGTGCTTACCCTGTGCCGAAAGATCCTAAGTAAACGCTAATTAATCAGCGTTTCCCTAAAAATTGATGCTGGAAAACTAGTTTTCGGGTAGATCTGGCTAACCCCAAGGTGTAACTCCGGTTCCCTTGGGGTTATTTTAATTTAAACTGAAATTTCTATTATGAATGAAATAAAAGTTATTTCTGAAAAGCATTGTGTAAACAATAACTTAATAATTGTTTTAGAAATAGTTTGACAATTTTTTGAGGGTAAGTTAAGCTTAATTCATGTTTAATTTTAAGTATGAGGTAAGTTTCAGTAATGAGTAAGTTTTTACTGTTCTCTATAGTTGTTTTAGTTGCGCTCCTTGTTGGTATTTACCAAACCAATGGCACTGTCCTTGATTTTGCCGAAAACCAAGAAGAAATGGCCGTTTTATCTGAAAATTCAGCCCCTGCGGCCGGTGATTCCCCTGGTGATTCTAAAAATAGTACCAAGTGGCCCCAATCTCCTCCGGGAACATCTATGGAGTTCGAAAACCCTCTGGCCTCTTCCGCTGTCGTTGTGGCATCAGCAAAGGTGGCAATTGGTGGAGATGCCCCTGCAGCCCCTCCTTTGCCGCCCATGACTCCACCTCCCAACTTATCGACTCCCACTACTCGTGCAGAACTCGCCGCCCGTAATCGAGGTGAAAGCACTGCAAGCGACCAAGGTGTGAAGAGTGCCTCTGGTTCTGGGGCAAGATCCTTGCGTCAACCGGCCACCACCACCCTTGGGCCGGTGACCATTCGGGCCACTAAAGAGAAACAAGAAACTTTCCTCAAAGAATTTAAAAAAAGTGTGGTTAGCCATAGTGAAAGTAGGGTGGTGAAAATTAACCCTCCCAAGGCTTCGAAACCTCAAACTCCTTCCTATGGAACTATCCACCGGGCACCACCCAGGTCTCCCAACTATGCCACTTCCGGTTCTTATCGCAGCGCACAGCAACCGGTGAGCTCAACCTATGTTCAGCCCGAGCCTAAAGCCGTTCAAAAAACAGCTCCCAAAGCTCAACCAGCAGCCCCTTCTTCAAGTGAAAAGTGGCGTCAGGCTCAGCGCGACTGGACTCATTTTGAATAAAAAACTATAAAATCAAACTGCTTGATAACTTAATCTTACCTATAAAATATTTGCCCCTGTTTTTTTAACACGGGCAAAGACCCCAGGATTTCTCCATGAGTGACCAAATTCCCCACTGGGATTTAGAACAGCTTTGTTCCACAGCTGATTTGCCAAAACATTTAAATGATTTAGATGAATATAAAAATGATTTTGTCCAATGGCGTAAGCTTTTAGACGCGCCTGACTTGAGTTTAGCTGATTTTGAAAATATAGTTGTCTCTTTGGAAAAGCTTTATTCTTTGGCCCATCGTCTAACGGCTTTAGCCCGCCTTCGTGTCGCTCAAAACACTCAAGACCAAAAGGCTTTAGCTTTCATGGGGCAAATGGACGAAAAAATGGCGGAATTGGCCAATGATGTGCTGTTTTTTGAAATTTGGTGGAAGGAACTGCCTCTCGAGAAGGCCGCTCCTTTTTTAGCTGCTCAGCCTGATTTCGCCTATTGGTTGGAGCGCACCCGTGCTTTCAAACCCTTTACTCTAACTGAACCTGAAGAAAAAATCATTAATCTCAAGAGTATAACCGGTAGCGAAGCTCTGACATCTCTCTATGACACCATCACTAACCGCTATAAATTCTCCACAGCTAAAATCCCCGGTGCCCCGAAGGCTGAGCTCACCCGTGACCAGTTGATGGTTTATGTCCGCAGTGCTCAAAAAGAGCAAAGGGCCGCAGCTTATCAAGAATTGTATCAGCAATTTGAGGCTGATGGGCCGATTTTGGGGCAAATCTATCAAAATTTAGTGCGTGATTGGCAGATGGAAAACGTTCGATTGCGTCACTACGAAAACCCCAATGATGTTCGCCACATGGCTAACGATTTAAGCCCGAAAGCCGTTGAGGCGCTTTTGAATGTCGCACGTCAATCAGATGTCTTTCGGGAATTCTTCCGCTTTAAAGCCCAAAGTTTAGCTTTGGAAAATTTCAGCCGCTACGACCTTTACGCACCCTTAGCTGAAGACGACGACACTTGGAGCTTTGACGAGGGGCTGGCCGAAGTTTTAGCCGCCTTTGAATCTTTTAGCCCAAAATTTCGTGATTTAGCGGCCAAAATTGTTGAAAGTCGCCAACTTTCGGCCCAAGGCCAAGCTGGTAAACAGGGCGGAGCATTTTGTTATTCCATTTTGCCCCAAAGCACTCCTTGGGTTTTGATGACCTATAACGGACGTCGTCAGGATCTTTTTACTTTGGCCCATGAGTTAGGCCACGGGCTCCATTCCCAACTGGCTTCACACCATAACCTATTTCACTTTCATGCCACGTTGCCTTTGGCCGAAACGGCTTCTACTTTTGGTGAAATGCTATTGGCCGACCGCCTTTTGAAAAAAGCAAGCAACCCCAAAGCTCGGGCCGGCCTTTTATTTCATTTGTTAGACGATGCCTATGCCACAGTGGGACGACAAGCTTTTTTCAACCTTTTTGAAATAGAGGCTCACGGGCTGATTGAAAAAGGGGCCACCGTTGATGAGTTGTCCGATGCTTATATTACGAATTTGACGGAACAGTTTGGTCAAGCCGTTACTTTGCCTTCTGAATTCCGTTGGGAATGGGTCTCGATTCCCCATTTTTACCACACTCCTTTTTATGTCTATGCCTATACTTTCGGTCAACTCCTTGTCTATAGCCTCTGGCGGCAATATGAAAAACAAGGGCCGGATTTTGTCCCGCGCTTGACAGCACTTTTGGCTCGCGGTGGTTCAGCCTCACCTGAAAATATTTTGGCTGAAAGTGGTTTGGGGCCTTTAGATGAAGATTTTTGGCGTGGCGGTTTTGAAGTTATTGCCAGATTTTTAGATGAGCTTAAGCAAATTGATATTTAACATATTTTGTAATTTAAATTTTTCAGGAGCAGAAGATGGAACAAAAGAAGAGGGTGCTCTCAGGCATTCAGCCTTCGGGGCGATTGCATATTGGTAATTATTTCGGTATGATGAAGCCGATGGTCGATTGGCAAACGAAGAGCGAACTTTACTGCTTTATTGTGAATCTCCATGCTTTAACTTCTGTTTTTGACGCAAAAGAATTAGCCACAAATACAATAGATGCGGCCACCGACTTTTTAGCCCTTGGTTTAGACCCCGACCAAAGTGTGTTTTGGGTGCAGAGTGACGTTCCTCAACACACTGAATTGACATGGCTTTTGAACAATGTCACCTCCATGGGGCTCTTAGAGCGCTGTCACGCCTATAAAGAAAAATTGGCCCGCGGCCTCACTCCCAACCATGGTTTATTTGCTTACCCGGTTTTGATGGCGGCCGATATTTTGCTCTATCAAGCTCATCTTGTGCCGGTGGGGCGCGACCAAAAACAACACGTGGAAGTAACCCGCGACATTGCCGGGACTTTTAACCACCTTTATGGTGAAACTTTTATTCTTCCTGACCCGTTAATTGACGAAAAAATGGCGACTATCCCCGGTGTTGATGGCCAGAAGATGAGTAAAAGCTATCAAAATACCATTGAAATATTTACGGAAAAAGATGAATTGAAGAAAAAGGTGATGGCTATAGTCACAGACACCCGGGCGGTAGATGAAATCAAAGACCCAGATAGTTGCAATCTTTTTAAACTATATCAGCTCTTTGCCACCTCTGAGCAAGAGGCGGAAATGAAAGATCGCTACCTCAAACCCGGCTTGAAATATGTTGAGGTGAAAAAAGCTCTGTTAGAGATGATCTGGAACCACTTTGAACCTCACCGAGAAAAGAGGGCTGAGCTCGTCAAAGACCCGGACACCATTCACGATATTTTAAAAAGCGGTGCGGCCAAAGCACGCCAAACAGCAGAAATCACCATGGCAGATTGCCGGGCGAAAGTTGGGTTGATTTATTAATTTTAAAAGTATTTGGGAAAATATGATTTTAAAATGAGATATTTTCCTTAAAATTGTCCCCATCAGCAAAGCTTTAAAATGCTGATGGGGATTTTTTTTACTTGCGATTTGTAACAGGACGACAGACCAATTGCCCGTTATCATTATAGATAACTCCCATGCATTGATCAGCTTCTTTAAGTTTTGCAACCGAGGCATGACCTTGTTTGTTCAAGCAGTAAGCTCGCAAAGTGCCGCAAACCATGGTCACTTGGAAGCAAGTATCCAAATATGGGCCTTTGGGGATTGTGTGGGGACGAGCTTCGTAGTCTCGGGTGGATTCATAGGGTGGATACATTTCTTGCCCTTGATACATATTGTTTTGGGCAAACAAGATGCTACTTTGGGCCATGAGCATAACAAAAACTAAGCTGATAATTCTTTTCATAAATCACCTTTTTTCCGAAAGATGGTGGTGGCGGCCTAAAATGCTCAAGAGCGTCTTTAAGCGGTGTTCATAAGTGTGCTCAGCTAAAACGCGGGCTCGGGCATTTTGCCCGATTTGGGCCGCTTCAGCCGGGTGCTGTAAATAATAATCAATTAGATCAGGTAAATCTTGGGGCTCGCAAATTTCGACAACTTCGCTTCCGGGGGTGAAAAACGAAGCCAAGCCGGGATGTTTATCCACCAATTGGAAACCGGCGCAAGCTGCGATTTCAAAGGTTCGGGGGTTTGTGAAATCACGGTCGCAAAACAGGGGTTCGGCTTTTAAGCCGGAGTGGATATTTAAATTGATCTTCGTATTTGCGTAAACTTGGGCGCATTCCTCTTGGCTGAGGCGGCGTCCGTTGGCAAAAAGGTGAGGGGAGCCTTGGAGCTCGCTGTGTTGCCAGCCGGAGCCGAAAAGGCGAAAACCTTCCCTGGGGCGTCCCGTTTTGGGCCAATAGCTTTTTATTAGCCAGTTAAAGAGCAAGCGGCGGTTGGGGTAGGGGGCACCCATGAAAGAAACTTCGGCACTAAATTGAGGCTCTGTTGTTGGCCATGGGCAGAAAAGCTTTGGGTCAGCGGCCATGGGCAGAAAGTGGCAATCGGCTAAGCCCCAATCTTTTGAAATTGGCGGAAAGAGATTTTCCTGGAAGTGAAAAACAGTGTCGTAGTGAGGGAGTATTTCCCGAGGGTAGCTGAAGGCGGCGAAATCTTCCACCAGCCAGAAGGCTAAATGGGCGTCAGATCGGGTGCGGATTTCGACCAAAACCTTTGCTTCTATTGGGCATTGGGCTAAAGCCAAAAAAAGGTCGGGCTGAAAAGATTCTATTTGGCTAAGTGCCCACTTCCCGGCAAGCTCAAAGAGTTCCGCCGTCGGCTTTGGGTCGTTTCCGCTTTGGTGAATCTTTTGTTCCAGGTTCTTTAGCTCCAAGGGCCAATCGAGAAATTGTGTTGTCAAACCAAGACTTTGCGAGCTTAGGGCCAATGAGTGAGCAATGGGCCCAGAGCCGCCGGAAAGGGGAGGGGCCACCATGATTTTGGGGAAGTTCGGTAGTTTTTTCAAACCTTCCAAATGGCGTTTCAGGGCGGCGAAAGCTCCCGGTTCACGTCTTTGGCTGGGGGGGTGACTGAGAAGAGTTACTCCCGGGCCGCCTAAAAGTTCGCCCCGTTGGGCAGTTTCGACCATATCCCAAGGTGAATGCAGTAAAAGTTGGCGCGTGTTTAAAACTTGGCTGAAGTCGCTTTCAGTTAAAAGGGTTAAAAGCACGGCGGGGTTTGGTTCGTAGAGGGCCAAGGGGCCGAAGTTGAGAAGCTCGCTTATGGCATATGGGTTACTGGCGCCAAAAAGAAGGCGGTTTGTTTGGTGAGCTTTCTCTTTTAAAGCGCCGCACCACTTGACGGCATCGAGTTTTGGGTTGCGGGGGGAGGCTTGGCTTTGGCCGCTGACGACCATGAACCAACAGTCGCTGGCATAAATAACTTCAGGGCGCACTTTGTTTTGGTGCGTCAGGAGCCAGGCGGCGACGGTTGTTTGCCTGCTTTCTCTTAATGCTGCCAAATTGCGTTCGAAGAAGTTATTATTCATTTGTTTTAATTTTCTGTATATTTTTTGGGCTCCTACGGAACAACTTTTCATCTCTTGTCTGCAATTTAAGCCCTAAAACTCGCTAAAGCTCAAACAATAGGGCTTAAATTTTGCAGTCAAGTTCTGAAAAGTTTTCCTCCGTCGCCATTAAGGAAACGCCTGTTTATTATCGTTTCCTTAAAAAGTAGGTAAATTTGCCAAAAGCAAATAGCTTACTTAAGTTTGTGATGTTCTAACAAATTAGATTGACGCATTTTACAAGTGATTAGCTTGTGGGGAATTTATTGTGAACTCGTTTGGGCTTGGTAATCAAAATTAATGCGCAAAGTCCAGTGCTCTAAACCCTCCATGTATTCAGGCATGGGCGGGTAGGGTGCGGCGGCGCGCAAAGCCTCAAGACCGGCATGGTCTAGCGTTGCACTCCCGGAGCTCTCCAGCACCACAATGCGTAGTAAATCGCCGCCCCGGCCAATACTCACGTCCACACTGAGACGCCCCGGGCGAAAGTTTTCCAAAGCTTCCGGCGGCATTATCCACCACTTGGCAATGGCCAGTCTAATGGCTGTTTCATATCGCTTGAATTCCGGGGCTTCAGATTCTACCAAGACGGGAGGTTCGGCGGAGGCCGGGGTCGTTTCCTCGTCAGTGTCGTCTAAAAGCTCAGACTTGAGCAAATCTTCGTCCAGAGTCGTTTCCGATGTGGTTTCAGCTTTGCCTTTGGGAGCTTTTGTTTCGGCTTCGCTTGTTACTTCGGTGTCAATTATTGGCTCTAAGGGCTCCGGTTCTACCGGTTCCGGTTCTAGCACTTCATTTAAAAGCAAGGTCAATTCTAAAGCCGGGGGCTCTTCCATGGTGAAATAGAATTGGTCTTCATTACCTTTGACGTAAAGTTGCCAAATGATGAAAGCAGTAAGATGTAAAGCCACCGAAAAAAATAGCATTAATAGCAGAAGAGAAAAATTCCGCTTTTGCTTTACTGTTCCGGCTATTTCAATTCTATTTAATGCCACGTGCATTTTCTCCGTTTAAGGAAACGCATATTTATTAGCGTTTCCTAGCAAAGTAAGCAATGAGCTTACTTTGCCGCAGCCTTTAATGAGAGGGAAACCCATGGTTTTCCGTCCCGAAGGGCTCATGTGAGGCGGCGAGCGTTAGCTGATTTATTCTGTCACAGAATAAATCAGTGTTTCCTTATCGAACCCAGAGTTCGTCACGCTTTTCAAACCACCAAGCGGTGGGATCGCCTTGGGTTATTTGACGATAAAGGGCTTGGCCCTCTGCTGTTTTAAGGCGCTTTTCAGCATAAAAAAGCCAATCCGCTGCTTGCTCGCTCCCCATGGTTTGGTGGCGACGCAGCTCTAAAATCATGTCGAGCTGGTCGGCGTCGGCGGCTAGTTTGGCCTCAATGGTGTCTTGAGCTCGCCACTGTTGCCAAAGCTCGATGAGCTCCTCTTCAAAGGGAAGGCCGGCGGCAGCATCTTTTAGGGCAGACTCTTCGTCCACTTTGACGTAGCGTTTATTCATATAGTTCATGTCGCCGGTGCGGGCTTCGGCCAAATCGTGGAAAAGGGCTAGGCGCAAAGTCGTCTCTAAATCAGCCTCGCCATTTTGGCGAACCAAGACAAAGGCCAAAGCCACCACACCGAAGCTGTGCTCGGCCACCGATTCTGCTCCGCAGCCCAAAAACTGATAGCCCGTCCGCGGAGTGCGTTTGAGCATCATCAGTTCAAAAAGGAAATCGACAATCGGTTTCTCATTTTGCTTCATTTGCTTGCAATCACTCATTATTTAGCACTCCCCCCGGTTTTTTCACCTTTGTCTTTGGAAGCTTTGGGAGCTTTCTTAGAGGGGCTGGCCGCCGGAGTTTTTTTAGCCCTCGCTTTGGGAGCTTTTGCCGCCTCAGAGGCCTCACTTGGGGTTGACTTCGAAGCTTCCTTGCTCATCACAGGGGAATTTGCCAATTCCCGAGCTAAAAAACGCCCAGTATGAGATTTAGGGTTGCGGGCCACTTCTTCCGGCGTCCCTTGGGCTAAAAGCTCGCCTCCGCCGTCACCGCCTTCGGGGCCAAGGTCAATAACGTAATCGGCACTTTTAATGACATCTAAATTGTGCTCAATGACCACAATGGTGTTGCCGTGGTCAACCAGCCGCTTTAGAACTTCTAAAAGTTTGCGAATATCTTCAAAGTGAAGCCCGGTGGTGGGTTCGTCTAAAATATAAACCGTGCGCCCCGTGGCCCGACGGCTGAGCTCTTTGGCCAGCTTAATGCGCTGGGCCTCTCCGCCGGAAAGGGTGGTGGCCGCTTGCCCCAAACGAATATAGCCCAACCCCACTTCTTCTAAGGTTACCAGTTTATCACGAATGGCCGGGACATTTTCAAAAAATTTTACGGCCGACGAAACGGTCATGTCTAAAACGTCAGCAATGGAGGCATCACGATATTTAATCTCCAAGGTGTCGCGGCTATAACGCAAACCTTGGCAGACTTCGCATTTTACGTAAATGTCGGGCAAAAAGTGCATCTCGATTTTGATGATGCCGTCGCCTTGACAGCTTTCGCAGCGTCCGCCTTTAACGTTAAAGGAAAAGCGCCCCGGAGCATATCCTCGAGCCCGAGAGTCGGGGAGTTTGGCAAAGAGCTCACGAATGGTGGTAAAAACGCCCGTGTAAGTGGCCGGGTTAGAGCGGGGAGTGCGCCCGATGGGGCTTTGGTCGATGTCGATGACTTTGTCGATGAGCTCCAAGCCGCTAATTTCGTCCATTTCGCTAGTTTTAACACGGGAACGGTAAAGTTTTTGCACCAGCGATTTGTAAAGAGTTTCCTGGACTAAAGTGGATTTGCCGCTACCTGAAACCCCGGTGACACAAGTAAATAGGCCAATGGGAAAGGAGACATCCAGATTTTTCAAGTTGTGGCCCCGGGCACCTTTTATTTTAATGGCTCCTTGGGCGAATGGTTTGCGCCGAGGGGGGATTTCAATGGCCTTGCGCCCGGAAAGATAAAGCCCGGTGAGAGATTTCTCGTCTTTGAGCAGAGCCTCCGGTGAGCCGGAGAAAATGAGCTCCCCACCGTGGACGCCGGCCCCGGGGCCAAGATCTAAAACGTGGTCGGCAGCTAAGATGGTGTCGCCATCGTGCTCGACCACTAAGACGGTGTTGCCAAGGTCACGCATCCGCTTCAAAGTTCCGAGGAGCTTTTCATTGTCCCTTTGGTGAAGGCCGATTGACGGTTCGTCTAAAATATACATGACCCCCACCAGCCGCGAACCGATTTGGGTGGCCAAGCGAATGCGCTGGCTTTCGCCGCCGGAAAGGGTGGCCGAAGAGCGGCTGAGATGGAGATAGCCCAAGCCGACATCGTTTAAAAAAGTAAGCCGCTCGCGAATTTCCTTAATAATGCGGTCGCCAATTTCAGCTTCTTTAGCTGACAAATTCAAATCGTTAAAAAAAGCCAGGGCCTGTTTTACTGGTAAATCTGAAACGTTGCGAATACCTTGACCGGCAAATTTCACGGCCAAAGCTTCCGGACGCAGTCGGGCACCATCGCAACTGGGGCAGGGGCGATGGCTCATATATTGTTCCAGCTCATCACGAGTGCTTTGGGAATCGGTGTCGCGAAAGCGGCGGCTGAGGCTGGGCAGAACACCTTCAAAGGTGCGTTTGTAAAAATGGCGGCGGTCGTCTTTTTCAAAGAAAAAGTCTATTTCTTCTTTGCCGGAACCGTTTAAAATAACGTTTCTCACCTTCTCGGGGAGGGACTCAAAGGGAGCGTAAAAATCAAATTTATAATGCTCGGCCAAAGAGCTCAAGAGGGTGGTGTAATAAGAGGTGGTGCTTTTGGCCCACGGGGCCACCGCTCCTTCCCTGAGCGAAAGTTCGGGGTTGGGAATAACTAAATCGGGGTCAATGAAAACATTGGCTCCCAGGCCATCGCAAGCTTGGCAAGCCCCTTGGGGGCTATTGAAGGAAAATAGCTGGGCTGAAAGCTCGGGGAAGCTAATGCCGCAGTAATCACAGGCAAAGCGTTCGGAAAAGAAAAGGTCTTCTTTTTTATCGGGCAATTCAACCACTAAAATGCCGTCACTGGTGCGCAAGGCCAGCTCCACTGAATCGGTGAGGCGTTTTTGTAAACCATCTTTCATCACCAAGCGATCAATGACCACTTCTATATTGTGTTTCTTTTTTTTATCAATGGTGATCTCTTCGCCAAGATCGCGAATCTCGCCATTTAAGCGCACCCGAGCAAAGCCATTTTGCCGCAATTTCTCAAAGAGTTTTTGGTGCTCGCCTTTGCGGGCGTCCACTACGGGCGCTAAGATTATCATCTTGGTGCCCGCCTCTTGAGTCATGAGCCGATCGACAATCTCAACCACCGTCTGGGCCTTGATGGGGCGGCCGCACTTGTGGCAAAAGGGCTCCCCCACCCGAGCGAACAAAAGGCGCAAGTAGTCATGGATTTCCGTCACCGTGCCCACGGTGGAGCGGGGGTTTTTGCTCGTAGTTTTTTGCTCGATGGAGATGGCCGGGCTGAGGCCCTCGATCAAATCAACATCGGGTTTATCCATTTGTTCTAAAAATTGGCGAGCGTAAGCCGAGAGCGATTCCACATAGCGGCGCTGGCCTTCGGCGTAGAGGGTATCAAAGGCAAGAGACGATTTCCCTGAGCCGGATAAGCCGGTGATGACGGTGAGAGAATCGCGGGGAATATCAACATCAAGATTCTTGAGGTTGTGTTCTCTCGCTCCTCGGACTATTATTTTCGTATTGTTCATTATATATCGCTATTGTAAGTTGAATTATTGTCGTAAATTAATGTCGCTCACCTCCGGGGGTAGGTCACCTAAAATATCCTTTATTTTAACTTCTTCGGCTTCACTTCACTTCGGCTAGCGCCTTTGTTCCGCTCATTAGGCGGAGTTGAAATTGCATGATATTTTAGATGGCCAACCCCCGGAGGTTCGCTTACAACGATGAGTTACAAAGCTTCATTTGCATGAAGTTTCAGCTGCAACATCGTGGTTTAAAAACGTTAATTGCCTAAGTAACGTAACTCTTTAACCGGGTCTCAGACCTGATTTATGCGAATGTAGTTGCGGTTAGGTTCAAGGTGAAAATCGGCCAAAACAATCAAGGCCATGGCCTCAGCCACTGAGGCCAGCCGGGGGGCCAAACAGGGGTCGTGACGGCCGGAAGTGCTCATGGTTGTAGCCTCACCACAGACGGTAACGCTCCTTTGCTCTTTAGCAATGGAGGGAGTAGGGCGCACAAATAGCCGCGCCACAATGGGAAGCCCCGTGGATATGCCGCCCATAATGCCGCCGTGACGATTACAAAGTGGGCCTTCGGGCCCCAAGGGATCGTTAGCCTGTGAGCCCCTTTCAGAAGCCAGAGCCACTCCGTCGCCAAATTCAACGGCCCGCACAGCTCCGATGGAGAAAAAAGCAGCACCCAAGCGGCTTTCCATTTTATCGAAAACAGGCTCGCCCCACCCGGCCGGGACACCGCTGATGGATATCTCCACCACCGCTCCGACCGAGTCACCTTCGCCCATGGCTTTTTCCACTTCTTGGTGGGCATAGGCGGCGTTGTCACGGTCAGCAAAACGTAAAGGGTCGAGCTCGGCAAATTCCAAATCGATGCTTTCGGCCTTGACTCGGCCCACGGCCATAGTGTAGCAAGATACAGTCAGGCCCAGAGGTGCCAACAAGGTGCGAGCCACGGCTCCGGCGGCCACGCGGGCCACGGTTTCTCGTCCGCTGGCTCGGCCTCCACCCGGTTGCGGAGCCAGACCGTATTTCTGAAAATACGTCCAGTCAGCGTGACCGGGCCGGAAATTTTGCAAATTATAATCTTTGGAACGGGCGTCTTCGTTAGGTATGAGCATGGCTAAAGGCGCACCGTTAGTGCGGCTTTCAGACGTCAACCCGGATAAAATTTGCACTTGATCAGGCTCCCGCCGCGGGCTGGTGTAGCGATGAAGACCGGGGCGACGCCTGTCTAAATCCTTTTGAATAGCTTCTTTAGAGACTTTCAAACCGGCCGGCAAACCATCGACCACCACGCCTAAGGCTTGGCCGTGAGATTCGCCAAAGGTTGTAATTCTAAAGTTTTTTCCAAATACATTTGACATATTTCGCTCCTTTGCCTTGCAAATTTTGAAAGTCAAAAACCTTTAAGGTCTAAGGTAAAACTTGAAAGCTCTCTCGTCAAGAGGAACTCTAATATTACAGGTTAATTTAGTTTGAAGGTGCCCCGGGCTCCTACGGAGAACATTTCTGAAATTGCTGCTATTTTGACTCCACAACTCGCTAGCGCTCAAACAAGTGGAGTCAAAACTGTAGCAGTCAATTTCCGAAACGTTCTCCTCCGTCGACCGGCGAGGCTGGTAGAGAATGCCGACTTAATTCGCCATCAAGCATTCGATGCGTAATTAAATTAGATAGCCGGAGAAATCACTCCTCACTTTTATCTTTAGCCGGGAAGATGATTGAGGCAAGCACTCCCATTGAAAGAACACCCAAGACTACAATGAGGCTGTAGGTGGGGTTGAGGTGGAAGCCAAAACCGGCGGCCACCAGCATTTTAACGCCAATAAAGGCCAAGATGACAATAACAGCTTTCTCCAGGTGGATTAAATAGCGCTTGGCGGCGGCCAGTAAAAAATACATGGAGCGCAAACCCAAAATGGCAAAGATATTAGATGTATAAACCAAAAAAGGCTCTTGGGTAACAGCGATAATAGCCGGGACGCTATCGAAGGCAAAGACGACATCGGCCAGCTCAATTAAGATTAAGCATAAAAATAACGGGGTCAAATGCCAGCGGCCATCAAGTTTGGTGAAAAATTTTTCACCGTCTAAATTTTTAGTTACCGGCATGATTTTGCGAGTCCATTTAACGGCAAAATGGTCGGTGTAATCAACAATTTCCCGCTCGGGCTTGCGGCTTTCTTGCCACATTTTCCAAGCTGACCACAAAACGAACAAACCAAATAAAACCAAGGCAATAGGGCCAAGCTTTTGTAATAAGGCCACGCCTGCGGCCACAAAAACTAAACGCAAAATCAACGCCCCCACAATGCCGTAATATAAAACACGGTGCTGGAACTCGTCTTTAATGGCAAATGAGGCGAAAATAGCCATAAATACAAAGAGGTTATCCACCGACAAACTCTTTTCGAGTAAATATCCGGCCAAGTAAAGATAGCTTTGATCCGGCCCATGAGTCACGCCGACGTAAACAGCAAAACCTAAACCCAAAGCGACCCAAAAAATAGACCACGCGAGTGCGCTTTTAAAACTAATTGCTTCATTTTTTTTGTGGGCAAAGAGGTCGACCAAGAGAGCGACCACGACTACGGCTGCGAAAATCCCCACTTCCCAAAGTGAATAGGCACCGAGCATAAAAGGCTCCTTTCAAGTTGCCATATAATGATTATAGCCCTTTGCGGTTTGCGATGAACGCTCTTTTGAGTTTAAAGCTAGGGCAACTTTAAATTATAGCATAATTAGCATTTTTTTGGCGTTTTTTTCCAAGCTTAATCAGCTCTCAAAACCTTTAGTCCTTTTTGGCCGTTTCGCATTTCTCACCCAAAGTTTCAATTTGCGTAAAGTTTCCCGTGATTGGCCGCAATATAGACGCACAACTCCCACCGCTTGCAAAGTGAGCTAACATGAGATGAGTTTGAAAATTTTCCAGCTCTTATCCTTTAAAATAAGGCGAAATTTGCTCTTCCATACCAAGAGCAGAACAAGGAAGAAAAAAATAAATTTTAACGCATAAGCCCTGATTTCTTCCCTTTAAAGGTAAATTGTGTTATATTTATAAAGTATTATCATTATGAAAATACTTATTCGATTTCGCTTTAACCTTACCTTTAACAGGCCCTAGACTTTTGGGCAATTTACTGATATATTTACTTATATGAACGATAAAATTCGAAATACTGCCATTATTGCTTTGGGGGCAAACCTTCAAGAACCTGCCGCCATGATTCAAGAAGCTTTGCGCCGTTTGGATTCCATAGAAGGCTTGACGCTTATCGCCAGTTCAAAAATCTATCTCACCGAGCCCCAAGGTGGGCCCGCAGATCAAGATTGGTTCCACAATGCTGTGGCCACCTTTGACACCAATTTGTCAGCTCACCAAGTGCTTAAGCATCTTTTATCTGTGGAGCTGGACATGGGGCGGCGGCGCTTGATAACAAATGGCCCTCGGCTCATTGACTTAGACCTTTTGGCCCTTGGAGAATTGATAATCAATGAACCACCGGATTTGATTTTGCCTCATCCGCGGGCGAGCCAGCGATTGTTTGTCATGGCTCCTTTGGCAGAGCTTCTGCCGAATTGGGTTCACCCTTTGACAAAGCGCACTGCTCTTGAAATCATGGCTGAGATTCCCCAAGACGGACAAGAATGCCGTTGTCTCGGCTAGTTTTAGGCTTAAGGAAACGCTGATTAATTAGCGTATCCTTCGCGAAGTTGGCAATTTGCCAACTTCGCCGCAGCCTTTAATGAGAGGAAAACCCGATCGTTTTCCGTCCCGAAGGGCTCCTGAAAGGCGTGCGTGCCTTACTGATTTATTCTGTTGAAGAATAAATCAGTGTTTACTTAAGCAAAGCGGGAGAGTATTTTTGCGCATGTTAAACCTTATAATCATTGCTGTTTTATTTGCCTTGATTTTTTGGCTTGTCCGAGGTTATGGCCGCAAAGACCATGAAGAGCAGCTTCAAGAGTTGGTGCCCGATGCTTTGACGGGAGTTTACTTTCCGAAAAGTGAGGCTATCACTCTCACGAGGGGTGGGGAGACTCTTTATTTTAACTGTATTGAAAATCGCGATAAATATTTGGCTCGAGCGAGCTGAATGAATTGACTGCTAAACTTAAGGAAACGCTAATAAATCAGCGTTTCCTTAAGACTTATTGTTCAAGTGAAGCGAGTTATTGGCTTAAATTGCAGGTAAGAGCTGAAAAGTAATTCCGTTGGAGCTTAGATAATTGTAACTTTGATTGCCGTGATTAATCAAGGCTTCCCCAACATAACTAACTAACAGGTGCGAAATGAAATTTTTTATAGATACCGCCAACTTAGATGAAATCAAAAAAGCTTGCGACTTCGGTTTTTTAGATGGAGTCACCACCAACCCCAGCTTAATGGCTAAAGAGGGAGTCGCCAAACAAGACGACCACATTAAAGCCATCTGCGCATTGACTCCGGGGCCGGTGAGCGCTGAAGTTCTGGCAACCGATTATGAAGGTATGTTGACCGAAGGGCGCCACTTGGCCTCTTTAGCTCCCAATGTGGTGGTGAAACTCCCCATGACCATGGACGGCTTGGCGGCCACAAAAGTCTTTGCTTCTGAAGCTATTATGGTGAATTTGACTCTCGTCTTTTCGCCTCTTCAAGCCATTTTAGCTGCTAAAGCCGGGGCCGCCTTTGTCAGCCCCTTTGTGGGACGTCTAGACGATGCCGGTCACGACGGCATGGCCCTTATCGAAGAGATCATGACTATTTACGGTAACTATGGCTTTGAAACTGAAATAATCGTGGCCAGCATTCGTTCTCCTCACCACGTCTACAAAAGTGCTCTTATGGGTGCCGACATTGCCACCATTCCCTTTAAAGTAATCACCCAGTTGGCTTACCACCCCTTAACTGACAAAGGCGTGGCCACTTTCTTGGCTGACCACGCTCAAGTTGCCCGCTAAACCGGGCTTTCTAAAAATTGTGGGCCGACCTGGCTCGGCCCACTTAACGTTGATTTCAAAATCAGGTTAAGCCCATGAATTGGAACAAAATCCTCGCTCATCCTCAATTACCCAATGCCATCACTTTGGCGCGTTTGGCTGTTGTTCCGTTAATTTTGCTTTTATTCGTAAAATTTCCCGGTGGCGGAGTGCTCATCTCAGCCATCATTGCCACTGTTTTTCTTTTAGCGGCCCTCACTGACCTTCTAGATGGCTATTTAGCTCGGAAATACAACATAGTCAGCACCATGGGAACTTTTCTGGATCCCTTGGCAGATAAGCTCTTGGTCTCGGTGGGGCTCATAATGCTCATTCCCTTAGACAGAGTGCCGGCTTGGTTGGTGTTTCTTCTTTTGGCTCGCGAAATGGCGGTCACGGGGCTTCGGGCCATTGCCATGGAGCATGGCTTGGTTATCAGTGCTTCGCGATCGGCTAAACAAAAAACCCTCACCCTCAACATTGCCCTATTTTGTCTCTTGTGGCACTATCCTCTCCTTTGGGGAAATACCGATGCGGTGGGCATGGTGATGCTCTATTTGGCTCTTTTCTTGAGCTATTGGTCTGGCGGCCTTTACTTTTATAAATTTTTTAAAAGTTATAAAGCTTAGGTAAACGCTAATTAATCAGCGTTCCCTTAGATTACTCTAACTTTTAAGTGCCAGCTAAATAAAAAACTCCCCCACCATTTTTAACAAAGGTGGGGGAGTTTTTTATTTATAGGAAATGTTGATTAATTTATCACCGTAATAGCAGCAAGCAATAATTTTTAGCCCATAGTTACTGAAATTATTCTAAAACCGGTTTGATTTCGTCTAAATAAACTCGCTTCTTATCCTTAATTTCAATAATGCCCACTGCCATTTGCGGGTTATGGTATTCATCTAAGGTCAAATGGCCAAAAGGAGTCGGAAAATCTTGAACATTGTTAAGAGCTTCCGTAATGGCCGCTGATGAGGCAACACCGGCTCGTTTTATGGCGTCATAAACCATGATATAAGCAGTGTAACCCAAAGCGGCGTTGACGTTGGGCTCTTTGTCAGGGAAGGAGGCATGCCACGCCTCGGTGAACTCTTTGGCGTCGGGATTCATATCAGGCATGTGAACGTCATAGGGGAAGGAGGTGTGGATGAATCCTTCGGCTACTCCGTCGGGTAACTTGACGATCTCCGGGTTATCCATGGCGTCTCCGCCCATGATGCGGAAAGTGGCTCCCATTTCGCGGGCTTGCTGTAAAATGTGAGCGCCATCAATAAAATAGGCCGGAGCAAATAAAACATCGGGGCTTTTAGCGATAAATTCAGTGAGTTGTTCGCTGAAATCATCATCATCAGAGTGATAGAAGACCTCAGAAACAATTTCACCGCCCAAGGCCGTGAAGGAACGTTTGAAATAAGCTCCCAAGCTGACGGAATAGTCGTTGGTGGTGTCGACTAAGATAGCGGCCTTTGTGGCCCCTAAGTTTTTGTAAGCGTAAGTGGCGGCTCCGGCTGCTTGGTAGGGATCGATGAAACCGGCTCGGAAATAGTAATCTTTATCTTGGGTGACAAGGGGATTCGTGCAGCTGGTGCCCACCACCGGCACTTTGGCGGCTTCGGCCACCTCACCCCCGGCCAGGGCCAGAGATGAGCCGTAAGTCCCGAGAATAGCAACAACTTTTTCTTTTTCAATTAAAGTCTTTACCACTTTGGCTGATTCATAAGGGTCGCTTTTGTTGTCCATCACAACAAGTTCAATTTTTTGCCCTAAAATTTCTGGAAATTTTTTGGCAGCAACTTCAATGCCTTCCAGTTCCAGTTGCCCGCCAAAGGCATTTTGGCCACTTAAAGGCAGGTAAGCACCGATTTTGATTTGGGCTAAAAGAGGGCCGGAGAAAAAAAGAACCAGACAAAGCCCTAAGGCCACATTGCGTAAAAAACTTACCATGAAGCACCTTCTTTGAAGTTGGTTGTATTTAGATTTTACCACAAACAGAAATAGCTTCAAGTGTTTTATTCACAGGGCCAGGGCAAGAGCGTCTTATTTTACTTCGCCGACAGCAATTAAGCGCCAGATATTATTTATAAATTCATGGATGCACAAAATACAAGGGCGACGTAGGAGAACTTTTCAGGAATTGAAGCCATAAGCCCTACTGTTTGAGCGTTAGCGAGCCCGCGGGCTTAAAGGCTCAATTACAGAAAAGTTACTCCGTAGGAGCCCGTGGTGCTAACAAATAAGACGCTCTTGCCCTGTTCACAGGGCCGACGTCCATAATGGAAAAAGCTCGAAAACCTGTAGCGAAGGTTTCGAGCTTTACTGTCATCTGGCTGAAAAGTAATGGGGGAGGCAAACCCCAAACAGGTCAGCTGGAGGCTAAGACTGCCAAGGCAATGGAATTGAGCTTGCCAGTCGGGGTATCTGAACGCGAGGTCAGAATAATAGGGGCTTTGGCACCAATGACCATGCCGGCCATGGGAGCATTCCCCCAGCAAAAAGCAGCTTTAATAAAGATGTTACCTGATTCAATGTTTGGGGCAAGGAAGAGGTCGACTTCTCCGCTAACGTTGCTTTTTATTCCTTTGTGATGGGCGGCTTCCGGGCTCACGGCAACGTCTAAGGCCAAGGGGCCCTCAACAATGGCCGGAGCTTCAGCGCCCATGGCTTGATAGCGTTGGGAGAGTTCCCAAGCGTCGCTGGTAGCCGGAATTTTAGGGTTTACTTGTTCATTGGCCGCAAGGAGGGCCACTTTCGGTTTTTGGTAGCCTAAACGACCTAAAACTTCCAGAGCACTTTCTAAAATTTCGGTTTTAGCTTCCAAATCAGGCGACGGATTGATTGCTCCATCGGTGAGGTAAGCTAAACGGTTAGTGCCGGGCAATTCCAAGGCCATTAAATGGGAAAGGCGTCGGGAAGTGCGCAGGCCCTTTTCGGGGTCTAAAACAGCTCGCAGAAAATCGCTGGTGTTAATCAGCCCTTTCATAAGAGCATGAGCTTCCCCGGAAGAAACCAAAGAGACGGCCGCAATGGCGGCTTCTTGGGGAGCCGCTTGGGCCAACTCGAATTTTTCTAAACCAACTTCGGCGCATAAAGATTTAATGGCAGCAGTGTCGCCGGTTAAAATAGGGTAGATTAGCCCCAAATCACTGGCTTCTTTAACTGATTTTAAAACATCTAAATCTTCAGCTGCCGCAACGGCCACTTTATAAGGGCCTTTGGCTTGGACTTTTGCTAAAATATCATTAAAATTTTTATACATTTTAAGTTGCCTTATTGTGAAAAGCTAAAAAGCCCGCCCCCAATTCTGAAAGAGGGCTTTCGTGCTTAGCCGTAAGTTTTGGCTTTCTCTTCACCGCGGAGAACTCTGAGCGCACCTAATGCCAGAGCGTCCATTTCCTTTTCCCCGGGGTAGAGATAGACAGGGGCTAAAGCCTCCACTTGGTTTTTGATGTCGGCGGCAAAACGGACACTATAGACAAGACCGCCGGTGAGGGCAATGGCGTCCACCCGGCCTTCCAAAGCAGCCACCATAGAGCCAATTTCTTTGGCAATTTGGTAAGCCATGGCCGCAATGACTAAATAGCTGGTGCCGTCACCGGAAAGGGCGCTCTTTTCGCACTCCCTCAAATCACTGGAGCCCAAGTGAGCCGACAAGCCGCCTTTCTTTTGGAGCATCCGCATGACTTCATCTTCAGTCATTTTCTTGGAAAAGCAAAGCTTTACGAGTTGGCTGGTGGGGAGAGTCCCGGCTCTTTCCGGAGAGAAAGGGCCACCGCCATCAAGGGCGTTGTTGACGTCTACCACTTGGCCATAGCGGTGGGCACCCACCGAGATGCCTCCACCTAAATGGGCCACTACCAAGCGCGCATCTTCATATTTCATACCAAGCTCGTGAGCGCATTGGCGCGCGACAGCCTTTTGGTTCAGAGCATGGAAAATACTGATACGCTGGAATTCCGGCCAACCGGAAATCTTGGCAATGGGCTCCATTTCATCAACCACCACCGGGTCGACGATGAAGTTGGGAATATTGCCTGCTTTAGCGGCTAACTCGTGCGCTAAAATGGCACCCAAAGAAGAGGGGTGGCGAGCAGCTTGAGGCAATTTCAAATCATTGAGCATTGTTTCATTAATGCTGTAAGTGCCGCTAGCCAGGGGTTTGACCAAGCCTCCACGGCCAACAATGGCCGTGAAGGAATTCAAGGGCCAATCCTTCAGTGATTCTTCAATGACTTTACGCCGATAAACCAACTGGTCTTCCAAGGAAGTTAAGTCTTTCAAATCACTTTCAGGGTGACGCAAAACCTCGGTGAAACGTTCCTCTTCGTTTTCAAAAACTGAAATTTTGGTAGAAGTGGAACCGGGGTTCAAAACTAAAATACGAAATGTTTGTTCGTTTCGATTTGACATAATTCTCAACTTATTTTTTGGCGCCTTCAGCAAGGCCTAAATCTAATGCTTTTTGGTTAACTTCGATGAGTTTTTCTTTACCCTTGGAAAGAGTTTCTTTGAGCACAATCATGATGCTTTCCGGCTTCACCAAATTACGGGCGGCTAAAGTCGCCCCAAGCATGATGACATTCACTGTGCGCAAGTTACCGATTTCAATGGCCAATTGGTTGGCATTAATGGGTAGAGCCGTGACATCTTGGGGAACTTCGTCTAAAGATGAAAGTGACGAATTATAGATAATGTGTCCGCCGGGGGCAACAAGGGGCGCAAAAGCCTCCAATGACACACCGTTAAAGGTCACAATGACATCAGGCTTTTTGATAACCGGAGCCCCAATGGGGGTATCAGAGATGATAACCGAACAGTTGGCTTTACCACCACGCATTTCGGCGCCGTAAGAGGGATACCAAGTGACGTGCTTGCCTTCCAAAGTTGCGGCTTGAGCTAAAAGTTTACCGGCTAAAAGGGCACCTTGGCCGCCAGCTCCGGCGAAAATTATTCCGTTTCTCATGCCGCAATCTCCTTTTTAATTCCAATGGGGAATTTTTCCATCATCGGGCCGGCTACCCATTTCATGGCGTCGGGAGCCGTCATTCCCCAGTTGGTGGGGCAGGTGGAAAGACATTCCACAAAGCTGAATCCTTTGCCTTCCAATTGATATTGAAATGCTTTTTTGATTTGTTTTTTGGCATCCATAATGTGTTTAACATCGTGGACAGCTACCCGAGCCACAAAGGCGCTGCCTTCGATGGTGGCAAGGATCTGCGACATATCAAAGGGGAAACCGGCTGTTTCAACTTGACGGCCTTGCATTGTAGTGGTGCTCTTTTGGCCCACTAAAGTGGTGGGAGCCAACTGGCCGCCGGTCATGCCGTAAATGCCGTTGTTAATGAAAATAGTGGTGAATTTTTCGCCCCGGGCCGCAGCGTGCATAATTTCGGCCATGCCAATGGCAGCCAAGTCGCCGTCACCTTGGTAAGTGAAGACAACGCGGTCAGGCAAAATGCGTTTAACAGCCGTGGCCACTGCCGGAGCCCGGCCGTGGGCAGCTTGTTGGGTATCGAAATTGAAATAGTTGTGGGCCAAAACAGAGCAACCAACGGGCTCAATGGCCACGGTTTTGTCGGTGTAGCCAAGTTCGTCAATAACTTCGGCCACCAAGCGGTGGGTGATGCCGTGGGTGCAACCGGGGCAGTAATGAGTTTCTGTTTCGGTGAGCGCCGGTGTTCTTTGGAATTTAATCATTTGCCCGCCTCCTTAATCATCTTTAAGAGTTCTTCGGCGACTTCTTCGTGGTCAGGCACGATGCCGCCCATGCGCCCGTAGAATTGAATTTTCTTTTGCCCGGCTAAAATGCGTTCCACGTCTTCAACCATTTGCCCAGAAGACATTTCCACCACGCCAACAGATTTAGCTTTAGAAGCCGCTTGGCGCAAAGCATCATCGGGGAAAGGCCACAAAGTGATAGGACGGAAAACGTTAATTTTTACTTTATCTTTAAGGAGGTCAGCGGCACTTTGCACAACACGCGACATGCTTCCGTAAGAAACAACCAAAAGATCAGCTTCTTGTTCCACGTCGCAGCTATAAAGTTTTTCGTTAGCAACTACGCGAGCATATTTCTCTTGTAAGCGCAAATTGACTTCTTCTAAAAGCTCAGCTTGGAGTTGAAGGGAATTAATCAGCGCCTTAGGACGAGACTTATCTTCCCAACCCACGGTAGCCCAAGGTTTCTTGGGTTTGTAGTCAATGGGGTCGGCAAAAGTGACGGGTTCCATCATCTGGGCCAATAAGCCGTCGGCTAATATCAAAACCGGCATGAGGTATTCGTCGGCTTTTTCAAAGGCCAGGGGCACAAGATCGCAAATTTCCTGAACGCTTGAAGGCGCGTAAACTATAAGGCGATAGTCGCCGTGGCCGCCGCCTTTGGTGGCTTGGAAATAGTCGGCTTGGCCAGGCTGAATGCCGCCCAAACCGGGGCCTGCCCGCATGACGTTTACCACCACGCAAGGGAGCTCAGCTCCGGCCATATAGGAAATAGCTTCTTGTTTGAGGGAAAAGCCGGGGCTCGACGAGCTGGTCAAAGCCCGCACACCCGTTCCGGCCGCACCATAAATCATGTTAGCGGCTGAAACTTCACTTTCAGCTTGAATAAAAACCCCACCCACTTCCGGCAAGCGCCAGGCAAAGTAATCTAAAATTTCATTTTGCGGGGTAATGGGGTAGCCGGAGAAAAAGCGACATCCGGCGCGAACGGCCGCTTCAGCCAAGGCATCTGTACCTTTAATTAATTTCTTTTCCATAAGTTTTTCACTTTATTACTTTGTTACGGTTATGGCTAAGTCAGGACAAATTATGGCGCAGAAAGTGCAGCTGATACATTTTTCTTCGTCACTACAATAAGCCGGTAAATAACCTTTTCGATTTATTTTTTCTTTTTCAAGGGCTACAATTTTCTTCGGGCAAGCTTCTAAGCAGAGCCCACACCCTTTGCATCTTTCTTGGTCATAAATTGCTGGCATAATCACCTTTAACTTGTTAATAATTTATATGTTTATTGGTCAAGGCAGAATATTTTGGTAAATATTCGCATAACATTTCGTCTATAGTAATTAGTTAAGTTTAAATCAAATATTTTTCAAGTTTATAAACTGTTTTTATCGTGGTCTGAACAAGACCATCTTAAAGGGAATAACTAGAAGGCAAAGGGGAGAGTTAAGCAAAAGAGCAAAGACTCTCCCCTTGATATTACTTACTTTTTACAGCAGTTAGCGGTGCTGTCCCACAGGGGCAATCTGACACCTAAGCCTTGTTCCAAGGCGCGACCAAAAATCATTTTGGCGCAAAGCATATCTTCAACGGCCATGCCGACATTGTTGAAGATCATGATGTCGTCGGCACTTTCGCGGCCCGGAACCATGCCGCCCATGAGAGCGCCACTTTCACCGGTGATGGTGGGGAGGCCATGGGGATAGTAACCGTAACCTTCTAAAAGTTCGTGTTGTTCGACGCTGTCCACATAGTAACGGGTAGCGGTTTTGTAAACATCGTCTTCAAAGGCGCTGTGGCAATCAAGGCAGCAGATGCTGGTGCCTTTTTGTACCCATTCTTTTTTGACAAAAGGAGCGGGAACGTGGCTGATGGGCACCGCAGAGGTGATGACTTGAGAATTTTTCACCACTTCTTCAGGGTTGGTGCATTTGACGATTTTAGCTTTAACTTCAGGTTGGCACTCTTTGAGCAAACGATCGGTGGCTGCTTCATAGAGGTCATAGACATAGATGGTTTCCAAGTTAGGCATGATGCTGCCAATCATTTTCACATTGGCCCGACCTTGGATGCCGCAACCGAGCATACCGAAGGTGGTGCTGCCGGGGTTGGCGCCGCGTTTGTGGCTGGCCAAAGCAGTGGCCGGAGTTCTGATTTCAGTGATCCAGGTAGCATCGATGATGGCCATGGCCAAACCACTTTGCCAATCGTTGAAGATGATTTGGCAGTTGGTAGGGGTTAATTCAGGAAACATTTGGTTGTTGGTGGGGAACACGGAACCCCATTTGATGCCGGCAGCTTGAGCGCTTTTGATGTAAGCGGGCATGGCGTGCATCAAGGAATCGGGCATGGGATGCAAGCCGATTTTGGCAGGCATTTCGGTTTCTTTTTTTGAATACAAAATCATGGCCGTTTCAGTGGCTTCAACGATTTCTTCAATGGTGGTGCCGGTGTCTTTACAGTCTTGCATGCTCAAATAGAGAATTTCTTGACCGATGTTGAGTTTTGTTTTGTAATAATCGCGGATGTTATCAGACATTTTGTCTCCTTAAAAAAGTTTAATAAATTGCTGCATTGTTGCGAATTAATTTAATTTTTTCGCTAGCAGCGGGTTCCTTGCGGAAAAGCTATATTTCATTACTTAAAGTAAAATGTTTTTCAAAAGTTATAAGTTGTTTTTTACTGTAGCCTGCTTGAGACTATCTTAAATGGTAATAATAAAAGAGTTGAGGGGGAGTTAAGGAAACGCATGTTTGTTCTGCTTGAGAATTTAGCGTTTCCTTAAATAAAAGGGTAAGAACTCCCCCCCGGTTTTACTTACTTTTTACAGCAGTTAGCGGTGCTATCCCACAAGGGCAATTTCACACCTAAACCTTGTTCCAAGGCGCGACCGAAGATCATTTTAGCACAAAGCATATCTTCGACGGCCATGCCGACATTGTTGAAGATCAAAATATCATCGGCAGTTTCGCGGCCTTTAACCATGCCGCCCATGAGAGCGCCGCTCTCGCCGGTGATGGTGGGGAGGCCATGGGGATAGTAACCGTAACCCACGAGGAGTTCGTGTTGTTCGATGCTGTCCACATAGTAACGGGTAGCGGTTTTGTAGACTTCGTCTTCAAAGGCGCTGTGGCAATCAAGGCAGCAGATGCTGGCGCCTTTTTGTACCCATTCTTTTTTGATGAAAGGAGCAGGCACGTGGCTGATGGGCACCGCAGAGGTGATAACTTGAGAATTTTTCACCGCATCTTCAGGGTTGGTGCACTTGACGATTTTAGCTTTGACTTCAGGTTGGCATTCTTTGATCAAGCGATCCATAGCTGCTTCATAGAGGTCATAGACATAAATGGTTTCCAAGGTGGGGATGATGCTTTCCATCATTTTCACGTTGGCCCGGCCTTGGATGCCGCAACCGATCATGCCAAAGGTGGTGCTGCCGGGGTTGGCGCCATATTTGTGGCTGGCCAAAGCAGTAGCAGGAGTTCTAACTTCGGTGATCCAGGTAGCATCGATGATGGCCATAGCCAAGCCACTTTGACAATCATTGAAGATGATTTGGCAGTTGGTCGGGGTCAACTCGGGGAAGAGTTGGTTGTTAGTGGGGAAGTTAGAACCCCATTTGATACCGGCAGCTTGGGCACTTTTGATGTAAGCAGGCATGGCATGCATCAAGGAATCGGGCATGGGATGCAAACCGATTTTAGCAGGCATTTCGGTTTCTTTTTTAGCATACAAAATCATGGCTGTTTCAGTGGCATCAACGATTTCTTGAACGGTGGTGCCGGTGTCTTTACAGTCTTGCATGCTCAAATAGATGATTTCTTGGCCGAGGTTGAATTTCGATTTATAATAATCGCGAATGTTTTCAGACATTTTGTCTCCTAAACAGATTTAATAAGTTGTTTTTGCGTCTCTAGCAAATCAGTCGATTTTTTCAGCAGCGGCGTGTTCGTGATGCACAAACGGCACTTCATTTTCCGCTTTAAAGAATTGAGAATCTTTAAGCCACTCTTCTTTCGGGAACCAAACACCTTTAATAAGGCTGACGAATAAGAGGAAGGCCATCAGCATCCCAGGCATACCCATGATGGTGGATAACATTCTGGGGCCATCAAAACCGGCGAAAATGATCATAACCAAAGCAACACTACCAATGCCGATACCCCAAATAAGTTTTAAGAATTTCGGGGGTTCGCCGCCATAGGAGGTGTCGTCGAATCGACAGCTCAAGGTGGCAATAGCCGAAGTCATAGGGTCAGCGATGGTCACAAAGCTCAAAATAACCACCAAAATAAAGAGGGGGCTAATAATTGCGCCAAGGGGTAAGCTGTGGAAAAATGTGAAAACGGCTGCTTCAATACCGCGGTCGCTAATAACACCCCAAAGGTCAACAACACCATCAATTTGGAATTTAATGGCGGTGCCACCGTAAACGGTGAACCAAACAATAGCGAACAAGGAAGGTAAGAAGAGGTTACATAAAATGAAAGACCGAAGGGTGCGACCGTAGGAAATACGGGCCAGGAATAAACCTAACACAGTTGCATAAGCACACCAAACTGTCCAGAAGAAAATATCCCACCAAATAAGGTAATCTTCTTGGCTGATGGGGCTAGTCCAGAGGGTTCTGGAAACGAAATTAGTGATATAATCGCCAAAGCTTTGCACACCTAAGTTAAACATAAAGGCGGTGGGGCCAACGACAATTAAAAACAACAAAGAAAAGAGGAAGATATTGACGTTATAGCGAGCGATGAACTGCAAACTGCGGTCTAAGCCAACATAGCTGGAAATGGTATAGGAAGCCACAATAGCAATGATGATGATGAACCAGATCATATTGCTGGGAGCAATACCAAAAACAGTTTCCAAGCCGCGAGCGATTTGTAAAACGCCTAAGCCCATGGAGACTGCCAAGCCGCTGGAAAGAGCGATAACTGAAATCATATCAACTAAATCATTAAAAAATTCGCTACGTTTTGCGCCCCAAATAAAGTGAAAGCCTGAGCTGGTGCGCAATGGTTGTCCATAGTTATAGTGGGCCAAACCAATGGCTAAACCAAAGATAGTGTAAAATGCATAAGGGGTAATTCCGAAATGCATGAAAGAGTGGGCCAAGCCCCAAACGGCGGCGCCTTCGGAAAAGGCTTCAACACCGGCCACTTTAGGTGGAGTTGAAAAGTTATAAATAGGCTCGGCAACGCCCCAAAGAACAACGCCAACACCAATACCGCCGGCTATAATCATAGAAAACCAGGTCCAGTTACTGAATTCCGGTTTAGCATCTTTGCCGCCGAATCTTATTTCCCCGCCTTTACTAAGAGCAATAATAAAGACGATGGTAACAGTGAGACCTGAGACAATTTGAAAGAACCAAGCCATGTGGCTGGCAATCCAAGTGAACGAGGAGTTCATTGCTGTGGCAAAGACCTCGGGTAAGAAATAGCTGACAGCTGTCATGCCGAAAATAAAGATCATCGGAATCCAAAACACTGTGTGGTTCAAGCGAAATTTTTTTTCCACAATTTCTCCTTATGCATTTTTGCTTGGGGGGCTTTAGCCGGACTCAAGTGCTTGTTTGGGAGCCCGGCTAAAGGGTGTGGGTTTAGAAATTATTTTTGGGTTGCAGCGATGAGTTCTTTAGTAACTCGTTCTTTAATAGCGGCAACTTCAGCTTTCACTTTGTCACTCAAAGGAGTAACGGTGTGGGTGCTTAAGGTGTTTAAGACTTTTTGGCGAATGCGGTCGCGAATGTCGGTGGCGCCGTTTTCAACCCATTTGTTGTAAGCTTCGCGAGTGAAGAGGGAAGAGTTCCACCATTCGTTACGGAAGTTTTTCACGGTGTGAGCCACGCGTAAGTAGTTACCGCTGGGGCCAACTTTATTGACAGTGTCTAAAGCCAAGTCTTTGGCGTTGACGGAAACACCGACCATGAAGCGGTTGATCCAACCGGCCAATTCGTTAGCTAAAACCAATTGGTCAGGGGAGCAGAGCATGGAGGCATCCATGTAACCGGAGTCATGGATCAAGTTGTGACCGGCCAAAATTTGAGTGAACAAAGTGAAGGCGGCTTCGGCGCCAGCTTGGGCGTCGACGACTTTGGCGTCGGTGCCGCCGGCCAAGCCCCAAGTGGGAAGGCCAAAGCTTTGAGCAATTTGAGCGTGAGCGGCATAGGTCAAGTTGGAAGCCGGGCCAGCAACGCCCATGAGGCCGTTGGTCATATCGAGTTCCAAGAAGGTGGCGCCCATGAAGCAACGGCAACCGGGTTTGCGGAGTTGGGCCAAGGTGATGGAGAACAAGCTTTCAGCCAAACATTGGGCCAAAGTGCCGGCGATGCTCATGGGAGAGGTGCCGCCGAATTGTTGGGCGCCGCTGGTGAGCTGAGGTTGGTCTAAATCGGCGCAGACAAAGACTTTGTCGACAATTTCATCAGGCCAGTAAAGGGGGGTGATGGGTTCGGGATAAGCAATGATAAAGGGTTTTTCTTGCAATTTATCTAAACCACCGGCCACAACGGCAGCCATTTCAAAAACAGCTTCGGTGCCGCGGGGAGTGTAACCACAGAAAACCATGGGTTTGGTGGTGTTGGAGGTGGTGGTTTCAAATTCATGAACTTCAATGGCAGCACCGGGCACGTCTTGGCTGGAGCCAAAGGGCATAACCCAATCGATGTGTTCCAAAGAGTCGGCCAAGCGAGCGCCGTTGGCGATGTCTTTAATGCTGGTTTCCACAATTTCGCCGGTGGTGGCGTTCACGCAGCGGGGGCTGGCGGTGGAGGTGCCGAGGTAGCTACGGCGATTAGACATTTCCAAAGCAGGTTTACCTTCGCGGTTATAGATACGGAAACCTTTGGGTGCAGTAACCAAAGCAGCTTGCACGATGTGGCGCGGCACTTTAACCCGGTCGCCATTGATGCGGGCGCCGGCTTGTTTTAAAAGAGCCAAAGCTGTTTTGTGCTCAATTTTAACACCGGTTTCTTCCAATATGATGAAAGCAGCTTGAGTGATTTCATAAATTTGGTCTTCATTTAAGACCTTAAGGGAAGGTGATTGGTGAGATGTGTAGTTAGTGAAAAACATGAATCCTCCTGGTTTTTCATAAGTTCTCCCCTTTCTGGGGAGGTGTTAAAAAAATGATTTAAATTTAGATCAAAGATTCTTTTTCCATATATTTTTTCAAGTCATTGCGAACGCTTTCGCCCAAATCAGGGGCTTGCCAAGAGCCAATAAGGCGCTCCCTTTCGGCCTTTAAACGCGCCGCTTCCGCTTCCAAATAACCGGGGCCTTCCAAAGTCCCGCGGTGACCGAGGCGCGGCACGAAAACTCCCTTGCGGCAGTTTTTCATGGTGTGCTTGTGGTTTAAGAATTGACCTCCGGGGCCAACTTGGTCAATGACGTCTAAAGCCAGATTTTGCTCATCAGTGGTGATGTCGTTCATGAAACGATCCACCATGGTGACAACTTCTAAGCCTATGACAGATTGATTTAAAGAAATGGCCGCAAAGCCGCCTAAAATACCGGCCGTATGAACAATAAGGTTCATCCCTGCTTGGCGAGTAGCCAAAAGAGTCATCATGGCTTCGTAAGAGCTTTGGAGCCCCGGGCCGGAGGCATCGGTGATAGCGCCACCACCGCGTGAGGGCAACTCATAAAAACGGGCCAAATTGGCCCCATAAGTCGCACAAATTGCCTGTTCAGGGGAACCAATGGCAATGGCTCCGGTCCGAACGTCTGAAGTAGTGCTCTGGAAGCCGTAAACAACAGGAGCCCCGGGGTTAAGAATTTGGCTGACCGTGATGCCTGCTAAGGTTTCGGCGTTGGTCAAAGCGATGGTTCCGGCTAAAGTCATGGGGGCAGTGGTGCCGGCCATGGCCGCCGGAGCAATGATCACGCCTTGACCACGGCTTCCAAAATCTTGAAGAGCACTTAATGCTTGGTGGTCAAAGCTCAAAGGGGAAAGGGGGTTGGCAATGGTTAAGGCCATGGGGTCTTTGCCAAAGGCCGGAGCTTCTCCGTAGAGAATTTCCAAAAGTGATAAAGTTTGGTTATTAATAGAGCCCTTGCCGTTTAAAAACCAAAAGGGCTTGTCACTCATGAGCATTAAATTATAAGTGGCTACTAAAGCAGAAGCGTGGGGGGGAATATCTGTGGGAGTAAGAATTGCACTGGAAATGAGAGAAACGATTGGTGAGGCTTGGAACATTTTCACAAATTCTTTGAAATCGGCCAAAGTTGCCTCACGCACACTCCCATCGTCATCCACAACTAAAGGAGCCCCAGCTCCGGGACAAAAGTGACTTTCCGAGCCGCCGACCGTAATTGATTTCTCAGCGTTGGGAGCCCTTAAAGTGAAAGATGAAGGGGCTTTGGCCACTTGTTCCATCACTTGTTTTTCTGTAAAATAAACGTGCGATCCGTCCACTTTCAGGCCATGGCTTTTCAACTTTTCCACAACTTCGGGGTGGTGAAAAAGGCAGCCGGTATTTTGCAAAATGGCCATTGATGCGTTATGAATTGCTTCAAGTTTAGTATTCATTTTGATTCATCCGAATTTCAATTATCTGTTGCTTGAACTTTAAACGTTTCTTTTGAAAGTTTAGCTTAGTAAATTTCAGCTAAGATAAAAAATTTTACTCTTGAGCGTTGCTTGCTTATTTTAGTGTGTTTATTTATTACTAAGCAAAATAAATGCCAATAAAATAAGCAATAATTATTAGCTAGTTATTTTCGAGACCCTTTCGGTCGAGACATTAGGCGACACAAAATGACAAGTGTAGTCGTTTTTTGTCGCTTTTTGTCCTATCTTGTGCTATGATTTCTCATCGCAAAATCACCTTAGCAAAAAACGAGGATATTTACCACCATGAATCTTTCAATCCCGCCTCTTGGTCAAAAACATTCCGAATTACTCAAAGCTTTTGAACTGGTTTCCGGCTTCATTAATCAGCTGCCGGTGGTCTGCTATCACAGCCGCTTCATCAATAACGCTTGGGTTGTGCAATCTATCAGCGACGGCATAACCCGCCTGTTAGGCTATAAAAAAGAAGATATTATCGGGAAAAAAGGGTTTCATGAACTGGTTTTAGATAATGAGTTCTACACCACTTTGCCCTTGGAATCAGACCAAAGCACAGATAAATTTAGCTTTCTTTACGCTCTGATGACGGCCCAACAAACTCCCAAACGGGTTATAGATAAAGGTATTTTCCTCTTCGGCCCAAGTGGTCAGCTGGTGGGCAGTCTGGGAATTTTAATGGATTACACTTTGGAATCTGATTTTGATATTTTAGATCATATTTCCTTTCAGTTACCAACCAGATCAGAGCAAATCGGATCTTTAGAGCAGATTATTTACTCAAGTGCCACTATGAAAAAAGTGGTTGACCGTATTTTGAAAATTGCAAATACCAATGGACACGTTTTGATTCAAGGCGAATCGGGCACAGGTAAAGAGCTCACCGCTCGGGCAATTCACGAATCAAGCAAATATGGGCGCCGAAGCTTCATTGCCATTAATTGCGGGGCCATTAGTGAGCATTTAATTGAAAGCGAGTTTTTTGGCCATGTGAAAGGCGCTTTTAGCGGCGCAAATGAAAAGCGAAAAGGTTATTTAGATGTCGTTAATCACGGAACTTTATTTTTAGACGAAGTGGGGGAAATGCCCATTAATATGCAGATTAAATTGCTTCGGGTGCTTGATGGCTATGGATACACTCCTGTAGGTGGGACTAAAGAACAGCATTCGCAATTTCGCCTTATTTGTGCTACTAATCGAAAGCTAGAACAATCTATAGCAGCAGGGCTCATGCGTTTAGATTTTTACCATCGCATTAAACAGCTTACCGTAACCCTTCCCCCTCTGCGAGATCGACAGGAAGATTTACTCCCCTTGATCAGGGCTTTTGCCGAACGCTATTACAATGACAACCGTCTGCCTATGACCATGAAAAAATATCCCATTCCCGAAGATATTTTAGAAAAATTCAAAGCTTATCACTGGCCTGGTAATATTCGGGAACTTCACCATGCCGTTATAAAGTATTTGTCATTTGGGGAGGTTGATTTTACAGAAAAAATGCGGGAAGTTGGGTTGGTGAACCAATTAAAAGAACATTTAGAAGTGTCTCAGGGCGCACCATCAGAGGAGTCGGTGTCTTATAGTGAATATGAAAAGAGATCACTTTTAAAAGTTTTAAATCAATGCCACTGGGATACAAAAGAGGCCGCACGGATTCTCAATAAAACTCAGCGGACGATTCAACGTAAAATAGCTAGATATAAATTAAAATAATTAAGGATTATTTAATTTAATTAGTTATAATTTAAGCTATAAGATTCTATTTAGTTTTCATTAGAATTATAAAGTTTTAAATAATTTTAATTTAATATATTAAATTCTAAATAATTTCGATTTAACTAATGAGATATTATTTTCTTGTTGTTTATATTATTAATAACTTAATATAGTTTATTTGAGTAATATAATTTTCTTTATATAATTAATTATTTTGAATTAACCGAATTTAATTATAATTAATTATTATTAACTATAATTTGCTTTTTATCGTTTTCGCCATTAACTAAATAAATTAAAAAGGTGTTTTGTATAAAAACTACTCCCGGGTTTAAGTGCTTGAGATTCGGTGACCTTTGCGGCCGGATTTGTGTCAAACCAGGGGGCGAATGAAGGGGATACTTCCAGAGCGAGACCGTATTTTCGGGCCGATTGTGAGCGAAAGCGAACTTTAGGCCCTAAAATACGGTCGAGAGGCGGAAGTCGTCCCCAAATGAGCTCCCAAAACACTTCCTAAAAAATATTTTCACTTCTCATGCGTCAGCCCTCGCGGCAATAACAGGGCAAGAGCGTCTTATTTGCTGGTTTTTCTGGCTCCTACGGAGCAACTTTTCATCTCTTGTCTGCAATTTAAGTCCACAACTCGCTTGCGCTCAAACAGTGGACTTAAATTTTCGCAGTCAAGTTCTGAAAAGTTCTCCTCCGTCACCACAAAATTCATGATATTCTATCAAATTAGATTAACGTGCCCTCGCGGCAATAATGATTTGACTTAAAATTGGCATAGCATTATAATTAAAAGGTTAAATTATATAGAGTTTATAATTATTAATAAGCTTTCAAAGCTTTTTTCTCATTATAGTAAGAGATAATCAAGATGTGGTATTTATGCGAAAAATAAGTTGCCGAGAAATTATTCAACTTGTGGCTGAAATGTGTGTTGAATCCAATTGTGTTTTGAGCCCAGATATTAAAATAGCGTTAGAAAAAGCCGAATCGTTAGAGACAAACCCCATTGCTTGCGACGTTTTAAAGGTGCTTATTGAAAATGCTGAGTTGGCTGCTGAGAAAATGATTCCCATTTGCCAAGATACGGGCATGGCAGTTATTTTCGTTGAGTTGGGACAAGAAGTGCAAATCATTGACGGTGACCTGACAAAGGCTTTAAATTCCGGCGTTGCCATTGGTTACCGAGAAGGCTTCTTACGACAATCCGTTTTGGCAGATCCAATAAAAAGGGTCAACACCCAAGATAATACCCCGGCTGTTATCCATTACAATATAGTACCGGGAGATAAGCTTAAGCTGACAATCGCTCCCAAAGGCTTTGGCAGTGAAAATATGAGTGTCTTAAAGATGCTAAAACCATCCCAAGGCTTAAAAGGGGTCAAAGAAGTTGTTTTAAATGCGGTGAAAGAAGCCGGGCCTAACCCTTGTCCTCCTTTGGTTGTTGGCGTGGGGGTAGGGGGGACGATGGAAAAAGCTGCTCTTTTGGCCAAAGAGGCCCTTTTGCGCCCCATTGGCAGTTTAAATCAGGAGCCCATGTGGCAAGAAGTGGAGTTGGAACTTTTGCAACAAATCAACGAACTTGATATTGGGCCTTCCGGCTTTGGTGGGCGAACCACTGCTTTGGCAGTTCACATAAACCCCTTTGCCACTCACATAGCCGGGCTTCCGGTGGCGGTCAATATTGGTTGTCACGTCACGCGTCACCTTCAGCGAGAGCTCTAAAAATCATGAAGAAGCACATTCAAACTCCCTTAGACGATAAAACTATTGAGAGCCTTGTGGCCGGTGATTGGCTTTATTTATCAGGCTCGGTCTATACAGCTCGCGATGCTGCTCATTTGCGCTTAGTGACAGAAATGGGAAACGGTCAAGCACCGCCTTTTGAGTTTCAAGGACAAGCTGTTTATTATGCCGGGCCTTGCCCTCAAAAGCCGGGGCAAGTTATTGGTTCTGTTGGTCCCACTACCAGTAGCCGCATGGACGCCTATAGTCCTTTTTTAATTTCACATGGTTTAAAAGTCATGATTGGCAAAGGCTTGCGTAGCCCGGAAGTGGCTAAGGCCATTTTTGAGCATCGGGGAGTTTATTTAGCGGCCATTGGTGGGGCTGCGGCTTTAATGAGTCAGTGGGTGAAGGCGGTGGAAGTTATTGCTTATGCCGATTTGGGGACGGAAGCCATTAGGCGGTTAACAGTTGAGAACTGGCCTCTTATGGTTGTGAACGATGCTCACGGCAATGATTTTTATCGGCGTAAAACTTTTTGAAACATCTTTCACGTTTAATAGGGTAGGGCAGAAGTGGCTTTTGTGATTTCCTGTTAAAGAAACATAAAAAAGTGAAGCTTCCGTTTTCCTGCTTTTAATCATAACAAGTAGGGAAATCTATTCTCAAATAGCGCGAGGCCAGATAGTAATTATAATTGAAATTACTATAAATAACGTTTTTGGCGTCCGATTTTGTCTTTATACAAAGTAAAAAGCCAAAATCGGACGCTCAAAAAAGTTTCTCCCCAAAAAATTTCGAAAATTTATTTCCCTGCCAAACAAGCCCGGTTATTCATAGGCTTCATAGAGCTTCCACGGAGAATCTTTGGTCTTTTGGCCAACTAAAAACCAACGGTTTTTAAGGCCGGAAGGGTTTTCGTCCGTGGCTTTTTCGTTGAGTACAACGCGCACAATAGCATATTCCGCCAAAGCTAATTCTTGAGCATCTTTGTGTAAAACAGTGGCAATGCGGGCAGGTGTGCGTTCTATAGTGACGTCTGGTTCAGATATTTTAGCGCTAACCACCGGGTCAATATCCCACATGTTTTCAAAATAAAATTCATCAACAATGAAAGTGCCGCCTTCAAAATTTGCCGCTTCTTCTAAAGCCTCACTGGCGGGAGGAAGGAGAGTCTCCAAAGCCTTGGCATCACCCATAATGAGGGCGACATAGTAATCACGCACTGCTTTTTCAGCTTCATAGGTGGGTGTATCTTCAAAGATAACAAAGCGTTTACCGCGAAAGGCAGCGGAAGGACTCGCCCCTTGCGCCGAAGGGAATTTAGCCAAGGTGCTTTTTATAGAATCGTTGTTTTGGCGTAATTTTTCCACCTCAGCTCTGTTAACATTGTTTAATTCAGTGTTTTGAATGTCGGCATACCACTTTTTATAGGCCGCTTCATATTTGGCTTTGCCAACATCGCTACCGTCCACAAGTTCGTTGAAATTATCTAAAGTTACGGCTTTTTTAAAGCCATCGGCAGTCATTTGCCAAAAAATTCCCTCGTTCCAGTCGCCGCCCTCATTACCGGTGACAATATATTTTAAATTGCCAACGGTGGCCACACTAAGTTGATTCAGGCCCGGCACATCGCTGCCGACTGACATGGGGTCAAAAGACCAAAGGTGAACTAACTCCCCGTTTTTGATGGTAAAGACTTGTCCGCCGTGGCGTTCAGCCGAATCAAGGCCCATGATTTCATTGCCCCAAGCAACTTCGTCATTTTTATGGGCGCGCAAGACTATAAATTCATCAACTCCGTCGCCATTTAAATCTTCCAAACCCGTATACAAGATCCCCCAAGTGTGCTCAGGAGCATAGTCGTCACCCTGTTTGACCCAGGAGTAGAGTTTGGAAGCAAGGGGGCCATATTGATAATTGTAGGCGTTTAAAAGTGAAGTGTAAAGGCCGTAATTGGGTTCAGCAGCCGTGGCCAAAGAAGGGGCTAAAAATACAATAAAAACGCTTAAAATACGAAATAATTTCTGCATATGCTTTCACCTTTCTGCGCCGTGGTCGTGGCTTTCGTAGTTAAAATTTTCAGGCCGGAAATGGCTGAAAATAGCTTTGGGGCATTTTTTATATCACCGGCTCAACTGATCGGTCAACTCCATAAATTTCAATTCCAAATCGCGGTTTTCAAAGGGAATAGCTTCAAGCATCGGCAGGCTCATTAAAGCATCATAAGATGCTAACCCTTCGTTCATAGTTTGATAAAGGTTATGGGCCAAGTCAACGGTTTTATAAGTGTTTTCCGCATGGGTCAAAATCTGGGTTACTTTCTGACGATGCTCTGCCACCCGCTCTTTTTGGTGGTTTAAAACTTTGTGATAAGTCTGAGCAGCTTGAGCTGTAATTTTCTGGGCTTTCAGGTTGGAACGGTAGCGGGCGTCTTGGCGAGCCAGCTTTTCTGTTTCGGCCATAAGCTCTTTATTAGCCGCCTCCAGCTCCGCCAACTTGGGGCGATATTGCTGATCGATACGCTCTAGAAAGAGGTCGAGTTGGAATGCGTAGCTTTCGGTGACGAGCAGAAAAAGACCATAATATTTCTTGGCTAAATGAATGTTTTCATTGCTTTTAGTCAGCACTTGCCGCAAATTGGCAATGATGGCATGAACGTTTTTCAACACGGCCATAGAAGTAATAAGGTCATCACCGGTGACGGTTTTCAGAAGGCTATCGACCTCACTTTCTGAAAGGGTTAAGCCGCTTTCTCGCAAAAGAGTCGTGATGGCTTGCCGGTTGGCCTCGATTTGGCGCTTGTTGGCTTGAATTTTTTGGTGCAATTTCTGCACTTCATCATCCAAATCGGCTTGAGTATCCTTCCAAATTTCGTATATTTTTTTGTCTGTCGCCGCCCCTTGTCGCAATATGGTGAGATCGGCGACCTCTAATTCCAAGTTGTTATTTTCCGCTGTGAGCTCATTTATCCCCCTTTTTAATTTCACCAATTGATCATCGCCCAATTGTTGCAAAACTTCATCTAAAAGGGCGTTCATTTCTTCGTTTAGGTCGCTTTTCGTCTCGGTAAAGGGTTGGGGATACCAAGTGTCTTCCGCAGCTTCAGCTCGGCGATTAATCAAGGGGAGAAAATCATCAACATTTTCGTAAACAGTTACGAAAATGTCGCTAGCCAAAAGAGGGGAGGGGAAGGCGATAAGCAATAAAACAAACAAATATTTAAACATATTAGACTCCTGAGGCGTTTAACCATGTTCGTTCTCCGGCTATAAGCGCACTCAACAATTCCTTATTGACATCGGCAAAAACACTGTGCGACATAAGCATATTTACGCATACAATATAAAGACTTCATTATTATAATTATACCTCTCGGCCTGAAAAAGTCAAATTTGCGGGGCGAGATTTACTGTTTAGATATGCCGGCAGTTTAGAGCTGTTAATTAAGAAACTTTGGCGCTACAAAGGCTATAAAAAAAGGCGGAATGAGGTAGGAAGCGCGTTTTACTTGTTGAAGATAACAGAGAAATAGCTAGTGTCTCGTTTGGTTAGTTATATCTACTTTTGATTAACTTAATATGTTGATTTTCAAGCGTAAAAATTTAAATTATGCGGACAGGATTAACCGCACAGGACACTAGTATACTTTTTGATTTTTCTGAAGAATTTTGTATTGCAAATTAGCCATCCGGAGCATGAAAAAACCGAAAGCCCTTGAGTTTTAAGGGCTTTCGGACTATATCGGATTTTATCATTGGAAAGGCAACACTTTTGTGGACATTTTTTCATCGAATAGTTTGTTTGAACTCCACGGGTGTTTTATACCCTAGGGAACTGTGGAGTCGTTTGTTGTTGAACCAATGAACGTATTGTTTCAGTTCCATTTGCAAGTGTCCCAAAGATTCAAAGTGTCGTCCTTTGCTGAATTCAGTTTTTATAATCTTAAACTGAGCTTCTGCCACAGCATTGTCGTATGGGCATCCTTTTGCACTTAAAGAGTGAATAATATTAAATTCTTTTAAGAGGCCAGCTATTAAACCGTTTTTAAACTCAGCACCTCTGTCTGTGTGAAATATGCTGAAATTATTTAAGTTTCCCTTAATTGATGCCAAGGCTTTATAAACCAAGTCAGCATTTTTATGTTGTCCGGCACTATAGCCTACAATTTCTCGGTTAAATAAATCTAGTATTACACATAAGTAATTCCATGTGTTTCCAACGCGCACATAAGTTAAATCACTGATAATAACTTCATTTTTCTTTTTATCATTAAACCTCCTTTGAACAATATTTGGATTAAGGTCTTCATTACAAGTTCTCTTAACTGCCTTAAATTTTTTAATTGTTTACGCTGAAACCAAGTTGTTTTCTTTCATTATTTTCGCAATCCTACGCCTTGAGGCTTTAATGCCAAGTCGAAAGAGTTCAGCTTTGATTTTCCTTGTGCCATAGGCAGAGCGGTTTGTTTTAAATATTTCAATAACTTTGGGTGTCAAATTATCGATTTTTGGTTTTAAAGTTTGATATTTATAGTAATTGCTCCTTGAAATTTTGAGAAGTTTACACATCTTGACGGTTGGATATTTGCTTGAGTTGGCTCTGATTATGGCTATTTTCGTGCCATAATCAGAGCCGCCTGCTTTAAAATGTCGTTCTCCATCAGTAGCTGTTTGTTTTGCTTACGAAGAACTGTGAGTTCCTTTTCAAGTTCAGTCATATTGTCTTTTTTCTTAAAAGAACCGCTATTATTATAGCGCTTTAGCCAACTATGTAGCGTGGAAGAGCTCATACCATATTCTTTTGTAAGTTCCTTTGAGCTCTTGCCATTTTCATAGAGTTTCACCATTTGTAATTTGAATTCTTCAGTGTAGCTTGTTACATTACGTGTAGTCATTTTTCCTCCGATTTTTTCATTTTACTATTCGATGAAAATTTGTCCACTTAAGTGTAACCTATCCAAAACGTATCATTTGGTTGTCAGCTTCAGGCCGGAGGACGAATCCAAATTAACGCCGAAAGTTTTCAAAGAAATAGAATTGGAATTTGCCAAAGCTCTTGGTTTTACGGAGCATCAACGCCACGCTGGTGTCCATAAAAATACGGAAAATTTGCACCTCCACGTGGCCTATAACATGATTCACCCGGAGCGGCGCACGAGGCACGATCCGTTCCAAGACTATGGTAAGCGCGATTACCTTTGTCGTGAGCTGGAGCAAAAATACGGCTTGACCGTTGACAATGGCTGCGACAAAAATCGGGAGCAAATGCCTATCAATGAATCCGCCAAAGCGTTTGAAATCCATACCGGGCAGGAATCATTTTTCAGTTACGTTCAACGGCAAAAATCCACCCTGCTGGAATCGCTTTCAGTGGCCAAATCTTGGAATGATGTTCACCGGGTATTTTTTCGCTGCGGCTTACATCTGAAACCCAAAGGCAATGGTCTGGTTATTCAGACGCTAGACGGCCAACACGCAATCAAGGCCAGCAGTCTGGATAGCACTTTGAGCAAGGCAAAATTAATGGCAAGCTTTGGCCAATTTGCGCCCCCAGCCAACGACCAGTTACAAGCCACAAAATCAGAGACGACTTACACCGCCGCGCCGCTCCAAAAAAATCTGAATAGCAATAAACTTTATCAAGAGTATCAAGCGACCAGACAACAGCGGCAAAATGAATTGGAAAAAATCCAAATACAAGACCGTAGGCTATTCAAAGCCTTGAATGACAAATGGGAAGAGACTCGAAAACGCTTCAAAAAAACTCCCATGTTGCGAAACGACCGCCGCCAGTTGATGGAAAAATTTAGCCAAAAACGTACCGCCGAATTTGAAGCCTTACGCAAACAGACAAAGCAAGCCCGTGAGGACGTCCGCGCCAAATATCCCTACAAATGTTGGAAGGAATATTTGCAATATCTGGCTGGGCAGGGCAACGAAACCGCCTTGACCGTCCTCCATTCCAAGGGACAAGAAAAATCCACCATAAAATATACCAGCCAGAACCCAGCCATACATTTAATGGGAGAAAATGGTAGAAAAGTGGAATCGGAAAAGTCTTTTGGTCGTTAAATTCTTGCTTTTAATATTATAGGTGAAAAACTTGATGTTAAGTAAAATGTCGTTTTAAAGTAGCTATTTAGATTGTTACAATTCAATACCATTATGATATAATTCGTTACTTGATAAATCTAATTCGTCATTCCAAGAGACGGCATAGCCGCCCGGTTCGACCCTTACTTGTTCAAATAAACCAGTGACTTGGGTCAGGCTTTTAAAGTTTTCCCACTTAGGAAAAAGTTTTTTAAGGTCATATTGTTTTTGAACGCCACTTTCAAAAGAAACTAGCAGATAAAAATCCGCAAGTGGGGTGACAGCTTTTACTTTATAAAACATAATGTGTCTTCCTTATTCTAGTGGAGGAAGCTTGACAAAATTTTGCGTATTCCATATTTGTAGTAATTCGCGTTGATATTTTTGAGCCCATTCACTGGCTAAGGCCAGAGCTTTAGGCGGCAAATCGCCTTCGATCATTTTTATTTCGTTTATGGTCAGAATACCTATATATTCACCGTAAATCACATGGAAATGGGGTGGATTATGTTCGCTTTGTTGAAAGTACATTTTTATAATTAAACCGTAGAACCTGGCAATCACGGGCATAACATTTCTCCCTTTCATTTAAAATAATAAAGTGTCGCCCATAAGTCAAGCCACTGTAGGGCAAAAGCACTTACTTTTTAGGTTCCTATAGTTTCGGCTCCCCTCCCCCCACAAACTTTCAACCAAAGTAAGAGGCCGAAACCTCCCCCCAGCGTCCCATCTACGCAAGGGTAACCCTCGGAGACAATTCCAGAACGAGACCGTAAATTTTTCCCCCGCCTTGGAGCTGAAGGCGACTTAAGGGGGAAAAATACGCCTGGAGGGGAATTAGTCTCCGAATGAGCCCTGCCGAAAACGTCCGTAAAGTAGCTCATTTTCGTGTTCTAGCGAGGAAGATAAGTCTGCTTTCAGGGAGTGTATTATAAATACATGACCGAAAAAGCAGGCGCAATCTGACAAAGTTAGAACCGGGGCATTTTACGGGCGTTTTAAAAGTGGTAGGCGACTCCCGTCATAACTGTGTGTTGATCGTAGTCGTAGAGGTTGCTGTTTGAGCTGTTGTCGGAATATTGGTAATTCAGCTCAAAATTCCAACCGTCGTCAGTGAGCGGCAAAGTGAAGCCGACCCCGGTGCGCAGACGATTATCTTCACGGTTGGCGACCTCAAACACAGTGGCCGGGCCATCGTAATCTTGGCTAAGATAGCTAATGAAGGGAGCGATGGTTATGTCGGCACTACTGGCGGTGAAGTTTTGGGGGACGTCGAAGGAGAACGCCAGCGAGGCCTCATAGCCATCGTAGGAGAAGTTTTCGAAATCGGCGGAGCCTTTAAGGTAGCGCCCGCCAATGGTGGCGTTGTGGCCATCGCCGAAGAAGAAACGAGCGTATTGTCCGGCGCTGAGGTAAGAGCCGTCGTAGCCGTCGTTGTCGGAATAGTTGCGGCGGTCATAGCTCGCCTCGGTGATGAGGTGAACTTTAGGCGTGGGCGCGAAAATAAAGGTGGCTTTGGGGCCCCAAGCGGCGACGTTTTGGTAAAAATCGTAATCAAAAATTTCGCCTTTAATGCGGAAATCAAACATGGTGTGGGTGCCGATGTGCCTAAAACCCACGCTGGCTGCGCCCCATTCTGACGAGCGTAAATTTAGGTCGTCCAGGTCGCTGTTGGTGTTATAGCGGGCGAAGAAAGAGAAATCGCCCACCAACCACCAGGGGCTTGTTTCGCTTAAGCGGTAATCCATGTCGACTTTGCCGCCTATGTAAGGCGCGGCTGTTTCCACGGCGTCGGCATTGTTAAGGCGCACGTTCCAAGAGCCCAACAGAATATCGTTAGAAGCCGGGCCGCCGTTGGCGTTGCTGTCGTAAAGAAAGCCCGTGCGCAAAACGCCGGAGACAAAGAAGCGTTCGTTTTTATTTTCGGCCCAATTTGCCAAAAGAGTTTCGCGCTCTTGGGCCGAGAGGGTGGCGTCTTGGGCCAAAGCTGTTTGCGCTTGGGGGCATTTGCCCATGAGCCAAGCCTGTGAATGCACACAAACAAATGGCTGAAATGAAAACAATTTTTCCAAACATTATTCTTTTCCTTGTTGCTGTTATTATGAACCTGCCTCTCAAATGTGCCTAGCATTTGAGTTGTCATTTTTGGTTAATGGCCGGTGTTGAGCGTGCCTTTAATCGGGTTTTCAGAACCTAAGTGATTCTGAGGGTCGGTTATGTTCAATTGAAATGCTCTGTCATTCCAGTTCATACTCCATTCGTTGATGGAGTACATACCGCCTGTCTCACTAACGATGTAACTATTCGCGGGGGAACTACTCAAAACGGTTACATTCCCGTTCTCTATACGTCCTGTGCCATTTACGGCGTTTACTCCAAAAGCGCTACCTGATCCTTGAGTCGCACTCATGGAAGCATCGGTTATCGTGCCTTGGTTTAAATCAATTGTGCCAAAGGAAAATTTGCCTGCAGCTAAAGGTTGGGATTGGGCACTCGTAAAAATCGTGTTACTGATGAATGTTCCTCTGTTGGGAAATGCTACAGTTACTGAGCTTAATGCGTTGCCGTTGGGTAAGTCGTTTGGGAATGTTGGAATGACTGCGGTTTCGGAACCGGCTAATTTGACACTAGAGTCAAGGTCGGTCTGATTAGGATTTAAAGTGCTGATGATATTCCAGGTGTCGATTCCTTGGTTATAACCGCCGGAGTTTTCAGTGGTGGTAGAGATGATTTCTTCGCTGCCGATGTTTTGGGACACGGTGATTTCGCCCTCAGCGATGTAGCCATTGGCGAAGCTTTCGTTGCGTCTGGTGGTGGTGGTGGTCGGGGTGTTCTCGGCCGTTTCGTTCTCCCTGGTTAAGCTCAGCAGTTCTTTTTTATCACTTAAAGTCATGTCGATTTCGAGACCCATCGACTCTCGGGGCCGCGCAAGGTCTATGGTGTATAGATCACTCCCCCACGCCACATTCGAAGAGAAAAGGCTTAGCGAGAGGGCCAGACCGGTGGCCACTTTTGAGATGTGTAATTTCTTCACTTAAATAACCCCTTGTTTTTATTTGAGTTTTCAGTGAATACCCAACAAAATAGATATTTATAACATTATAATCTTCAACTGGTAATTTAGCACGTTTCCCAAGTAAGCGCAAGGAGTGTCAAGGCGCTTTGTTTGTCTTGGCCACAAGAATTTGTTATCATAATTAGGTAAAGTTACAGGATATTGTGAGGGTTTTGGGCCGGGCATTCTTGCCCCTGCCTAAAGTTACTGCTCGGGAGCTATCGCCGCTTGTGCGCATCGTAACAAGCTTGGCCAACAGGCCAAGCGACACCTTGGGAAATGCGAAGCATTTCAGGGTGCAGGGGCCTCGCCCCTGCCTGCCTAAAGTAACTGCTCGGGAACGAAAGCGGCGTGTTTGGGGCGGAGGCAGGAGTAAAACCGCCAAGCTTGCCACGACCCGGACAAGTGGCGCGAGTTCCCGAGAAGGAGCTTTGGGCAGAGCAAGAAGGTGCGAACTGCTACCACGCAAGGCTGACGGAGGAGAACTGTAGAGGAATTGAGCAACAGTAGTCCTACTGTTTGAGCGAGCGCCAGCGAAGCGAGTTGTAGGGCTTTGGAAAGGCAACACTTTTGTGGACATTTTTTCATCGAACAGCGTGTTTGAACTCCACGGGAGTTTTGTACCCTAGGGAACTGTGGAG
>CAYJAF010000009.1:3959-59945 GCA_964368195.1 uncultured Thermodesulfobacteriota bacterium | reverse complement strand
ATGGGCTTTCACCTTTTTACAAAGTAAAAAGGTGAAAGCCCATGCCGAAAATGTTATTTGAATGAGGTTTGATGAGAAAGTTTTTTTCCTTGTTTTCTGGGTGTTTAAAAAAGTTTTTAGGGAAACGCTGATTTATTAGCGTTTACTTAGCATCGACTAATTAGTAAGGTATAAAATGTCCGAAGTAAAAATGAATGTCCAGTTGGGGCCGTTAACACTTAAAAATCCGGTGCTAAGTGCTTCCGGGACTTTTGGTTACGGCATTGAATTGAAAAACTTTTGTCCGCCTGAGGCTTTGGGGGCGGTGATCACCAAAGGCATCAGCCAAGAGCCTTGGCCCGGCAATGAAACCCCCCGCATGGCTGAAAGCGCCTCGGGGCTAATTAACGCCATTGGCCTTGAAAATATGGGGGTGAAAGCTTTCACCCAAAAAGCGCTCCCCACCCTTAAAAAAACCGGGGCCACGGTGGGTGCCAATATCTTAGGCCACAGCTTGAATGAATATGCGGCCATAGCCGGTGACTTGGCTTCGACTGATGTTGACTTTCTGGAAGTTAATGTCAGTTGTCCCAACGTGGCCGCCGGCGGGCTCTCCTTTGGAGCAGACCCCCAATTCGTAGCGGAAATCACCTCTGCGGTGCGTGAAAATTGCCCGGCCAAACCAATTGTCGTGAAGCTCACTCCGCAAGTGGCCAATATTGTCCCCGTTGCTCAGGCAGCTGAAACGGCCGGGGCGACAGCTGTCTCGCTCATTAATACTTTGCCTGCTTTGGCCATTGATTTAAAGAGCCGTCGCCCTAAGCTCGCCAATGTAGTGGGGGGGCTTTCCGGGCCGGCCATTAAGCCGGTGGCTCTGCGCCTCGTTTGGCAGGCCGCCTCGGCCTTGAAAATACCGGTCATTGGCCTTGGCGGTATTATGACTGCTGAAGATGCGCTGGAATTTATTGTGGCGGGAGCAACGGCTGTGCAAATTGGCACCGCAAGCTTAATCGACCCCCGCACTCCATTAAATATTATCGATGGCCTCCAACGGTGGATGTGCCGGGAAGGCTTGGAAAATTTTGACCAAATCCGGGGCACTCTCAAAATCTAAAAGTAAGTGGAAGTTTTTTTTACTTTTCTTGCTACTTCTTATAGCAGCGACCCTCACTTTTGGGCCCGGGCTTTCTTTAAAGTTCATTTTGGCCCGAATCGCCAAGCAACCGGGGGTGGAATTGAGCTATGCCGACGCCCAAGCCTCCTTTTTGTTTCGTTCCATCGGCATTGAAAATTTACACCTTAAAACTACGGCGGGATTTTTTAACTTAGACCAGTTGGCCTTAGATGGTTTTTCTATTTTTACGGCTTGGAAAATTTACAGCACTTTTCGCGTAACACTAGAGGCCAGGGCGGCGGCTTCTCTTGACGAGGCTAACAGCTTTCAAAGTGAGCTTACTTCAAATGCCTCGGGTGCCGAAGAGCCTCTTTCTCTGGCTCAAAGCATTGATTTGAAAAATTTCCATTTTAAAACTGCAAACTCCACCGGGGAAGTTGAGAAACTTTCCGGCCGAGATTTGTCCCTCAACATATTTACAAAGCCGTCTTTAGAGGACATTTCATTTGCTGAGCTCAATATTCAAGGCTTAAGTTTTCAAGATAAGACCGGGGGCAAATTTTCTTTCAAGCACTTTGAAGCTGAGGATTGGGCCTCCAAAAAAGTGGGGCGTATATATCTTTCTGACTTGAGGCTCAATGTTTTAAGGCTTTGGCCCGGGCAAATTAACTTGTTTGAGCTCACAATGGAAGATGTAAATGATAACTTCTTTGATGCCATTGCCGCCCGCGAGCACAACTTGACCCCTTTGCGGCTTTTAAATGTCTGCCAAACTTTGGCTCTGCAAAATGCCACATGGCAAACTGCCGAAGGTAACGAAGTCATTGCCCTTCCGTCGATGAGTTTTGGCAAGGAAGTGCGCCAAGACAATAGTGAAGCTTATAATCGCCGCTTAAACTTCCGAATAAATTTAGATGAGTTGCCGTTGGAAATGCTCCAGAGCTCCTGGTGGTTTACGCTGTCGGCTATCTTTAAGCCGCAACTTAATGGGGAGCTGGCGTTGACCGTCTCTTACCAAAGCCCTCTTGAGCTCTTTCGCTTAGAAGAGCTCAAGTTGGATCTGCCCCAAGAGGGGACTTTAAGTCTGACAGGGGATTTGACGGGAGTAGCTCCGTTGAAATCTCATTTCAGCCCTTCGCAAATAATTTTCGGAGCTAGCACTTGGCGCTTGCAAAAGGCTGAAATCTATTTCCAAAATAAGGGGTTTATGGCGAATTACTACCGCTATCTAACCGCCTCTCTTGGCTACCACAACCCTGCGCTTGGCCCATTTTTGCTAAAAAAAGCTCTTGTCACCCCGTGGCAAAAAGAGGCGGCCTTGGAAGATTTACCGGCTTTGTTGAGTGAAGTTGATGAGTTCTTCAAAGCTCCGGAAAGTTTACGCCTCAAAGCTCAGCCTGAGCCTGCGGCTTTGGTCTTGGCCCTTGCCAAGCTAGACAAATATGCTATACTTAAAAAGTTAAACCTTTCGTTACAGGTTAATGAGCGACCTGCGCTGAAAATTACAACGAAAGACTCTCTTCCTTTCGGAAGTTTGCCCAATGAATCAGCCGAGCCCATGGAAAATGCGTTTTCAAATTGAGGAAGTGCTAATAAATCAGCGTTTCCCTATATATTTTAACGAGGTATTAAGAGTGAAAAAATTAGTAGTCGGTCTTTTAGTTGCGGCGGTTATTTTGGCTGCCATTTTTGTGATGAACAGAAAGCCCAGCGCAGAACAAGCTTACAATAGCTTCGCTCAGCAAATGGATAGCATCTTCGGAACTGAAAACTGGTCGGCCAAAAGCTATAACCCCGTTTTACAAGATGGGCACTTGACCGTTAGTGGTTTGAGTGTGACTCCGCCGGAAAAGATTGGCACTATCACTGTTGAGACTTTAGAATTCGCCAACGCGCATTTTCAGACTCCGCCTTTGGGGGAAAATTGGCAGGGCCAAAAAGATTTACTCATAGCTGATAAAATTGTTTTGCGGCAAATTCGCTATGATATTCCCTCCGTGGAAGAAGGCATAGTTTCCTTTGCCACTTTAGAAGAACTCTCGATAATGGCCCCCACTTTGAAAGCGGCCGTTCCTTTATTACCTTCCGGTTTTGCCGGTTACCTTCAGTCCTTATCCTTGGGTGATCTCGCATATAAAAACTTGAGCTTTGCCAGCAATAAAGGTGAAGAGGAAATTATGGAATTCAAGATTGCCGCAAATGAAGTGAAAGGCTTAAGCTTCACCGGCAAACCCTTCCCCGGCTTAAAAGAGCTCACCCCCCACGGCGATCTCTTGTTGGCTTTTTCGGCTTTTAACAGTCAAAGTGCCAAAACCACCGGCCTTAGCTCAGTGTTTAAAAACGAAGATATTCAAGTCTCCTTTTCTATTGATCAGTTGGAATCAAGCGGAGTTCAGGCCTCTGGGATGGCTGAAAGTTTTACCGTTACCGGCTTGAAGTTAGATTCAACGGCCACCGGCGAGTTAAGCCATAAACTCACAATGAGCTTGGGCCAAGCCAATATTAAGGGATTTGACGCCACCGATTATTTGGAAAAAACGATGCCGGCCATGGCTCTTCTTTCCACCGAACCGCAACGTGCCGAAGAGATGTTGAACCAGTTTCAGACACTTGGCAGCACCCTTGTTGCGCCCATTGGTTTAGCTGAGCTTTCCTTTGTCGATTGGAACCTTTCAATTAACGATCTCTATACCATTAAGCTGGCTGAATCCAAAACTGTCGGTGATTATCAAGTTGGCAAAATCCCCACTAACTCAAAGCATTTAGTTCGTGATTTTGAAATTATTCTCCCCAAAGCAGAGAAGCTCACCGCCGAGGAAGACGCTGAGCTCAAAGGATTTATTGAAGATGTCGGCTTGACGCACTTTGTCATGAATGCTGAAACTGAATCTAACTACGACCCCATCAGTGGTCAATATACAAATCATCTTAAAAACTTTGACCTTAAAGATGTAGTCAAGTTGTCCGGGCAATTTGAAGCCGGCGGCCTGACGGCCGAGCGCGTGGAGGCGTTGAATAAAATCCCTGTTGAGATGGCTTATTTGGCTCTTTTAGCCCCGGAGGCAACTTTTGGTGATTTTTCAATGCAAAAATTTGACCTTAAAATTGAAGATCAGGGCCTCATTGATCTTATCTTCAATGTGATGGCCAAACAAGATGAAAGTAATGGTCTTTCGGCTCAGCAAATGAAAAATATGGTCACTGCCAGCATTGCCCCGGTGCTCTATACTCAAGGGCGCCAGTATTTGGCAAACCCGGAAGTTTTGGCTGAAGCGCTAATCGCCTTTTTTTCTGATCCCAAATCTTTAGAGGTGAGCATTACTCCCCAACCTCCTTTGACTTACAGTGTCTTCAACAGTTACGGCGGTGATTTCAACAAGCTTTTGAATTCCTTAAATGCCACCGTGAAAGGTAACGGCCAAGAGGCAGCACCTCTTCAATTTAACATTGTGATGCCCTAAGCATTTGGCTTTTTAAGCACCATGAGTGAAAAAGCTTCACCTGATCTATTACCCTTAAGTGGCGGGCAACTTATTGCCCGCCCGGGGCCTGATCTTTACCTTTATATTTTCAAACTCCCCGGGGCCTTATCCCTTAGTCCGGGCTCCAAGGGAGTCTTCCATTTTCATGCTTGCGGCACCTTTTGTGCTGCCCAAGTGGTAGATCTTTGCGGGCCGCAATTGACTTTGCTTCTGGGGGTGGATAAAACTCCACCCACCACCTTAGCGGGGCACTTTGAAGCGTCTCCCCCGGCGTCTTTATCGACACCGCCCGCATCTCAGTCAACGTCTTTGACCGAGCTCTCCCCTGAACTCCTTTTATTTTTAGACCCAAGCGAAGGTTGGGCTTTCAGTGCCACCGAAGCGGCCAGTGCTAAAGAAGCTGTTTATGACGCAAGCTCGTGGCCGGAAATAAAATTGGCTGAGCTCTTTGATATAAGTCAAACTAGCCGCCCAAATTTCCTTTGGACTTTTGGACGGATAGAGGCGATTTCGGAAGTGGCTGAAAGCTTAAGAGCTTTACCTGGTTCCCTTTTGATCTTGGGCTCTCTTAAAGACCTGGAGCGTTTAGCCCATTTTACGGAAGCTGTTTATAGTGGGGCGACTCCCCAAAGTAGTCCGTTGGCCAATTTGAGTCATTACTACCGTTTAGCTCAAAAAGCAGAAGAGCGCGACCGTGAACTGGCGGATTTGCGCAGTAAGCTTCAAACCCAAAAGATAGAAGAAGCCGGGTTGAAAGCAGCTCTCAGCCAGTGGGATGACCTTAAAGATTTGGAAATGCGTCTGGCTGCTTTAGGGGCAATTGCTGAAAAAAGTCGACACGCTCGAAGGAAAGCACAAGAAAAGCTAAGCCAACTAGATGCCCAATGGCAGACCGCCGAGTTGGATTCAATACCCCAAGGCTTCTTGGGTTATTTTAAGCGCAATCAGAATAAAAACAAAAAGAAGGCTGACGAATTGCAGGTGGCCCTCAATGAAGCTGAGGGAGTTTTTGCCCGTTTGCGACAAGATGAAGAGGGCATCCTCAAAGAGGCTGAGCGCTTGAGCGAACGCTTGGAACAAGACCGTGTAGCCTCGGGGGCTTGGTCTACGCCGGAGGCTTTGCTGGCTAGCTTACAGTTGTTGAGCGAGCGGCAGAGGGAAATCGAAGAAAACATTGCCGAAGCTCTGGGGCGCCCCTCTTTTACTGAAAGTGAGCTTTTAGCTGAGGCTGAAATTGTGTTGGCCTTGCCCGGTAGCGCTGAAGAACTTTTGGCCGGGCGAGATTTTGATTATTTGCTTGTTCTGGCCACCACTCCGCCGGATCACCGGGGCCGTCAGGAATTGACCAAGTTGGCTCTAAAGGCTAAGAAAAAGATGATGGTTTTAGGGGATTTCACTTTTTGGCCCATTTGGAGTGGTCGCCCGGGCCCCAAGGCTGTTTCACAAGGTCTCAAAGGGTGGGATAACTTTCGTTTAGCAGACTTCAAAGACCCTTTTAAAGAATTCATAGCCCAAGGAAAACTTTTTACCACCGAGCAATTTCCGCCGGGGGCTCCTCTTTTTTCACGTTTGGAATTGGGCCAGCAAAATCTTGAGGAAGCTTTGAGTTTTGATTATATTGTGCCGCCTTCTCTCCCTCTTGAGCCTGAAGATTCTGAGCTTGGGAGCGAAGGGAAGATCGCTCAGTTGCCGCAAGGTAAACCGGCTAAAAAACGTTCTAAACTAAATTTTGGTGATGATGGTGCTTCGGCCGTTGGCTTGGGTGTGCGAGCTTTGGGTGAATTGGGCCCGGCGAATCCGGTCAGTGCTTTAATGGTTGCCGAGGCGGCTTTAAATTTCTGCCGAAGTCATTCTACCCCTGGCCTTGCGGCCCTCATCTTAAGTTCTTCCCCAACTCAAAGTAAGCTAGTCCAAGCCGCCTTGAAAGATCTCAATGCTCCGCCGGAACGCATTTATTGTGGTCTACCGGAAGATTTTGTCGCCTGGGATCCCGTTCCGCGGGTTTTCTTAGAAGCCGCCTTTGAAGCTCCCCACCGTGGGCACCCTTGGGCCTGGCCTTCCTATGGCCGCTGGCGTCTGGCCTTGGCTTGGCATTTGGCGACAGAGGAAGTCTCTTTAATCGGCCGCCATCAGTGGATGGAAAAGCTTGCTCCGGCTTCTCCCTTGGCTTCGCTGTGGCAAAGATCTTCTGAGGGCAACTCACTTTTTGCCCACGGCACCTCCCTTAAACAAACTCAAACTTTTTGGGAAACTTTAGATTCCGCCAAAGAAGATATTTGGCTTTTTGCTCCCTCTTTTGCTCCTTTTTGGTGGCGCCCTTTGGCAGAGCATTTTTTAGCTGCGGCCAACCGTAAAGTCAAAGTGACTATTATTTCTCAAGCTCCTAAGGCCGATGATGAAAACCGTGATTACGCCGCTCAAGTCTTTAAAATTTTGGCGACTTATGGTTGCGGAGTCCATCTGGCTTCCGGCTTTCCCGGCTTTTTGGCCTTGGTTGACAACACCCACTTCACTTGGGGTCACCTAAAACAAGGGGAGGCAGGCATTCATATTTGGGGAGGTTTGAAAACCCTTGTGCTGCCTCAAACAGGCCCTTATATCAGAGACGCTCTGCAAATAGACTTGATTAAAGCTAAACTGAGCCGCACCGGTGGAGGCTTGAAAAATTGTCGTCATTGCGGCTGGCCCCTTGTTTTAGTTAATCAAGAGCAAAGCTTGGGCTATGGTGACCAGCAGGCTTTAAAGGTCGATTGTTTGGGGGCTTGCCGTTCGCGTCGCTTAGTGCGTATAGAAGAAGCCGATGCTTTTGCTCCGCCTTCTTTGGCAAATAGAAAAAAGTAGCGGTGGAAATGGCTGTGAAAATCTTGGAAACTATTTTGAAAATTTGCGCTTTGCCGAGTTCCTCTGCGGCTGAAAAATCCTATGGTAGTGACCAAGTTGTCTTTGAAGGCGATTCCGATTATAACCACATCACCATAAGGCGTGAAGGCGGCTGTCTCACCATGTATTTTGGCTCGGCCGAAGAAGAAGCCGAGACCAGCATCAGCCTGGCCCAACCTCACTCAGAGGCGGTTTTTGAATATCCCGGTATGATGTTGGCTTCTTTGCCCCTTTTCCCGGGTGCTAAAGAAGTGGTGATGGTGGGTTTGGGTGGTGGCTTTTTGGCTGGAATCTTTGCTAAATTTTTACCAAATTACCAATTGACAGTGGTGGAAATTGATCCCTTGGTGGTGGAATTGGCCGAAATTTATTTTGCTTGCCCCACAACGGGCAATGTGGCCATTAAAGTTGCTGACGGGCGTCGTTACATTGAAGAGCATGCCCCCAGCTCCCTAGAACACCTCTGGCTGGATGCCTTCAATGGACAATATATCCCGGCGGAACTTCGGGGGGGAGAGTTTTTGCAGCTCTGTTATGACCGCCTAAAGCCCGGCGGTTTACTTGTGCAGAATCTCCACCAAAGCCGAGTGCAAGCATATCAAGAACAGCTGGAGAGCACCACTGATGTATTTAAATCGTTTTGGGCTCTGGAAGGGGAACGTAGCGGCAATACTGTGGTCATCGCGCAGAAAACCTTTTCGGAAGGAGGGCGAGCCCCTCTGTGGTCGAAGGCCGAGCTCTCTAAAGCTGCCCACACCTTTGGGCCTCGTCTTGGCCCCTATGATTTAGTAAGTGAATGGCGAAAGCTTGTTTAATTGGCTTTTGGTGCGCATAAAGTGAAGTTTGGAATCTATCACAAGCAAGCGGAGCCTCCGGGGTGCTTCTCCAAAAAATTCTGCAATTTTAACTCCGCCTTGCGAACGAAACGAAGGCGTCAGCCGAAGTGAAGTGAAGCCGAAGGAGTTAAAATAAGGAATGTTTTGGAGAAGTACCCCGGAGGCAAGCGGCGAGAATTTAGATGCGTAGGCCCTGGAAAAAATATAGTTTGCTATTTTTTCAAAATGTGTTAAATTTTAATAAGCGTCTTAGTCAAAATAAAAAAATGAAACTACCACATCCTTTAATTAGTTATTAGGGAACATATTTATTAACGTTTCCTTAAATGCTTTGGGCACCGACAAATTAAAGCCACGAAATATGAGGTAGTTATGACCGTAGATACCTATGCCAAAGGCAAGGGACGGGTAGATTACAGAATTTTTGGGCCAGCAATTTTAATTATATTGGCTCTGACCGTACCGCTTACGCTAAACCCAAGCTTGGGTTACAGCATGATAGCCAATCTCCACGCCTTCATTACTATCAACTTCGGTTGGTTGGCCATGTTGATTCCGGCAATTGCCATGGTCTTTCTGTTGTATATGGTTTTTGGGCCATATGCCCACGTCAAATTTGGCGGGGAAAACGAAAAACCTGAATTCACCACCCTTAGCTGGATTGCCATGATCTTTTGCTGCGGCATTGGCTCCAGCGTTATAATCTGGGGGGTGGCTGAACCTATTTATTATCTTTCCGGGCCGCCTTTGGGCTTGGAGCCCATGTCCGATGAAGCCTATAGCATTGCCCATGCGCTCCCCAGCTTCCATTGGGGTATACATGGTTGGGTGATTTACACTGTGGCCAGCTTAGCTGTGGCCTATTCCGTCTACGTTCGGCGAGCCCGCACTTTGCGCCTTTCCACCACTTGCGAGCCAATCATCGGCCATCACAGCCGAACTTGGGTTGGGGCGGCATTGGAAGTTCTCGTCGTTGTGGGCACGGTGGGCGGCTTTGGCACTTCTTTGGCTAACGGTGTGCCTTTCATCGCCACTTTCGTTGCTAAATTTTTAGATGTCCCCGATGATATGAAAGTCAAAATCATTGTTTTGGTGGTTTGGACTCTCATTTTCGCCGTCAGTGCTTACCGGGGCTTGACCAAGGGTATGCAGATTTTAAGCCGCATCAATGTCTGGCTGGTTATTATTTCTCTGGGGTTTATTTTAATCACCGGGCCAACACTGTTTATTTTAGACATATCGGTCAACAGTTTGGGCCAAATGTTCAGTAATTTCATTAGCCTGACTTTCACCACAGAGCCTTTTAACTTCACAGTCGACCCAAGCACCCACGAAATTACCCGTCAAGGCGGCTTTCCCCAAAGCTGGCCCATTTTTTATTGGATCTGGTTTTTGGCCCTTTCTCCCATAACAGCGCTTTTCATCGCCCGCATTTCCAAAGGGCGCACCATTCGGGAAGTTACTGTTGGCGTGGTCATTTGGGCCTCTTTGGGTTGTTTTTTTATTATCAGCATTTTAGGTGGTTATTCCCTTTACTTACAAAAAACAGGGGCCATGGATGTTGTTGCGCTTCTGAACGCCACCAGCCCCGGCACAGCTGCGGCCACCGTGCTCTTCACCACTCCGCTCGCTACTGTGATGGTGCCTATTTACATCATTATGAGCATGATCTTTTTGGCCACAACCTTAGATGCCTCTTCCTACACTTTGGCTTCAATTTGCACCAAAGAGCTCACAGGCGATGAACAACCTCCTCGGGCTTTGCGCCTCACTTGGGCCCTGATTTTAGGTTTTTACAGTATTGGCCTTCTCATCACCGGTGAAGAAGGAGCCCTGAAAACCATTCAAACTTCGTCTGTGGCTTTGGGTTTGCCCTTGATTTTAGCCTGGGGTGGTATGATGGTTAGCCTTTACTTGGCCTTGCGTGAAGATTTCGGAGCTCGTAAGCTCGTTCCTCCGGAATTTTTAGATGCCCAAAGCACTCTCCGCTATGAAAATTTGGCTAAAGAGGCGGCCGAACGGAGTTGATTTTAAAGAAACGCTTGGGGGAGAAAAATAATCTCCCCTAAGAATTTCTAATTCAATTCCCGACTTTAGGTAAAAAATCATAACGACTCAAATTGTATTTCTTCATTTTATAGCTTAAAAGTTGGCGGGAAATTCCCAAGGTCTCGGCGGCCACTTTGAGTTTGCCTCGGGCCTCTTTTAAATGGTGATTGATGGTTTCCATCTCTTCAATATGCCAACAAGATAGCTCGCTCGACTTTTGGGCTGAACCTTGGGGCGGATCTGGCTGATGCTGAGCACTGTCGAGGGTATCTTGATAAGTTAAAGGATTTGATGGAAAAATATCAAATACACCCAAAGACGCCGCTTTTTGGCTTGAATTTTCACCATCGCCTTGCTCAACTAAATATACATAGTGTTCCGGCAAGTGCTCCATGGTTATCACTAAATCATCTTCAACCATATTAATGGAACCGGCCACTAAGTTTTCAAGTTCCCGCACGTTTCCGGGCCAAGAGTAATTCAAAATCCACCTTTTGGTCTGGTCATCAAAGTCTATCACTTTTTTGTGTAGTTGTTTGTTGTATTTATTGATAAAATAATTGATGAGTTCGCTTAAGTCTTCTAATCGTTCCCGTAAGGGCGGAACATTGATGACAATGACCGCCAGACGATAAAACAAGTCAGAACGCAATTTTTCTTGATTTATCAGCTCTTTCACCGAAGTGCCAATGGAGCTGATTATTTTAACATCCAGCTTTATGTCAGAAGTTCCCCCCAGGCGTCTAACCGTCATTTCTTGTAAAACCCGCAAAAGTTTGGGCTGTAAATCTATGGGCATGGAATCAACTTCATCAAGATAAACAGTTCCGCCGTTCGCTTCTTCAAAGAGCCCCGGCTTATCTAAAGCCCCGGTAAAGCTACCTTTCATTGTCCCAAACAAGAGGCCTTCCAGCAAATTACTGGGAATAGCTGCACAGTTGATTGCCATAAATGATTTTCCCGCCCGATGGGAGGAATCGTGAATCATTCTGGCAAAGAGCTCTTTGCCTGTGCCGGTCTCCCCGGAAATTAAAACCGGCGAAGGGCTGTCGGCCTTGTTTTGGGCAATGCTCACTGCCTTCAGCATTGATTCTGCTTCCCCCACAATGACTTTAGCTTCTTTGACCAAAGGCTTGTAATCGGGCCAGATAAGATATTTATTTCCCATGAGGCGGTCTTTGTCGTCCATGGGCATGGTGAAGCAAATGGAGCCGCTTACTTGGTTTTGGGCGCCGTGAAGAGGAAAAACCCAATAAACTCCATTTATGATTCGGCTGGGGTTTTTCCGTGTAAAATAAGGGCACATATAGCCTAAAATAGGTCGGTTCATCTTCTGGCAGGCCCGGGTAATTCCGGGGCTGAAATCCGGGTAGCCAAAGACTTCCGATTCAACTCGGCCCAGAACTTCGTTTGTGTTTAATTGGTCTAATTTTGCGTGGGCTCGGTTGTAATAAACTATGCGTTTATCTTTATCCACGGCCATAACTCCAATGGGCAAAAATTCAAACAGCTGCTTTAAGTCGTCTACATTTAAAGATAGATTAGGGAAAAAGTGTAAATTGAAATTTTTGTTTATGTCTGAAAAGTGATTAGGCATATTTTCCTTTTTTTCTTTTTTTGCTTTATTATGCCATAAACAGTCGTTTAAATCTTCTTTTTTTTCTTTTTTTTCTTTTTTTCTTTGTGAAAAGCTCCCAACCCCTTTTATTTCGGTTGATTTGCAGTTGGCCCGTTGTTTGCATAAACTAAAGATAGTTTCATTCTTTTATTTTGACGCCAATATCAATTACGCCCATAGGGCCCTAACCTAAATATAGCTAAAGTGTTTGCAATTTGAATTTTGCGAGCTAGGCTTTTTATACTCTTCTGGCCAAACATTGTTTTTAGCCGGCCGAGCAGTGGTTTGCCTTGTTTGTATTTGGGTTTTCGCTATGGGGAAATCGTTATAAATTATATGAGCTCACATTTTGCGCTTTAAGGAAACGCTAATTAATCAGCGTTTCCTTAAATATGCGCTTTACAAGAAAGGTAGTTATTTATGTTGACAGAAAGAAGCGGCTATGAAGCCATGAACGGACTTGGTTTAAACATTTTGAACCGCGACAGTTTAGACACCATTCACTTTGCAGCTTGCCGGCTTTTAAAAACAGTGGGCGTCACGGTTGAGCATCAAGGCGCAGCCGATCGCTTTAACGCCGCCGGGGCTATGGTTGTTAAAAAAGGTGACTTTTGGCAAGCTTATTTGCCGGAATGGCTGATTAACGATGCCTTGGCCTCAGTGCCCCGGGCCATTGTCTTGGGCGCCCGCAACCCTGAAAATGATTACTACCTAGAACATGGTCGCGTGGGCTTTTCCACCTTTGGCGAGCAAGTTAAAGTTATCGACCCCAGAACCCGTGAATACCGTAGTAGTGTTCGGGCCGACGCCCGCCAAATTTACAAAGTTGTGGATTCTCTCCCCGGCTTGGTAATTGGTTCGCGCACGGTCTGCCCCAACGATTTGCCCATGATGCTCCAACAGCCGCACAACTTCTATGATGCGCTGACCTGCACCTCCAAGCACATTGTCATGGGTCTCAGCAATGAACCCACCATTGAATTGGCCCGCAAAATGATCATCGCCGTTATGGGCGAAGAAAAGGCCAAACTCAAACCCATTAACACCGTCACTTGTTGCCCCACCAGCCCCCTTCTTTTAGCCGACATGGCCTGTTTGAACATCATTGGTGCGGCTGAAAGCCAAGTGATGAACATTGAAATTATGGAAATGTGCTTAGCCGGCGGCACCAGCCCCGTCAATTTGGCCGCCACCATCATTCAAACCGTGGCTGAACATTTAAGCGGCGTGGTTCTGGCTCAAATCTCCCGCAAGGGCGTGAACACCACTTTGGGTTCTTGCTCTTCCAATATGGATTTGCGTAACGGCTTGTCACCCATGGCTTCACCTGAGAACTCCCTCATTGCCGCAAGTGTTGCGAAAATGGCTGAATACTATAAAATGTCCATTAGAACAGGCGCCGGGGTCAGCGATTCCAAAATCCCCGATGCGCAAGCCGGTTATGAATATGCGGCTAACTCCTTGACTTTGGCTCTGGCCGGGGCCAACATCATCTGGGGCGTGGGCGGCATCGACAGCGGCCTGGGCTTTGACTATGCCAAGTGTTTGATGGATCACGAATTCGGCAACAACGTCCGTTTCATGCTTCAAGGCGTTAAAGTCAATTGCGAAGAAATGGCTTTGGAACTCATTGAAGAAGTGGGTTCCGGCGGCTCTTTCATGACCCATAAACACACTTTCAAACGGGCTCGTAACCAATCTAAATACGAACTCTTCGACCGCAAACCCTTTGCCACCTGGGAAGGTGACGGAGCTAAATCTCTAACCGAACGGGCTTACGCCAAGGCTTTGAACATCATCGATACTTACGAGCCTGTCGCTCTTGCGGAATCGGTGCAAAAGGAAGTCGACGGATTACTAGCGGAATTCGTCAGCCAATACGGTAAATAATAACTTGGGGCCAAAGTTCGTAAACAAGCGACTTTGGCCCGCTTTATTTCCATGGAAAAAACCAGGACATCACCCAAAAGAAAAGCAATTTTGAATTAAGGAGTATTCTATGGCGCAAAGCACTATCATAAAGTATATGGCCGTGTTTTCCTTGGGGCTGTGCTCGGCAGCTTCATTTTTACTACCCTTCACCAGATTTTACTTCTATGAAGATTGGGTCGGGGCCTTGGGCGTCAGTAACGAAGCCGCCGGTTATCTGATGACCATCTATGCCTTTGCCAACACCATCTCTTTCATTCCCGGCGGCTGGCTTGCCGACCGCTTTTCAGCCAAAAAAATTCTTATTATCTCCACCATCGGCACTGCCCTTTTAAACTTCTTGTTTGCCTGGAACCAAAACTATACTTTGGCTTGCGTCATTTGGTTTTTGCTTTCCGGCACCACTTGCTTTGCCTTCTGGGGCGCTTTGATGAAAGCTGTGCGGATGTGCGGCACTGAAAAAGAGCAAGGCAAGATGTATGGCTTTTATAACGGTGCCGACGGCCTTTTTGCCATTGGCGTGCTCACCTCTGCTTTGGCCATTTACGGTTATTTTGCCGAAGATTTGGGCGGCGCTGTTGGTTACCAAGGCGCTTTGGTCTTCCAAGGCTGCGCCTGTTTACTCGCTGTGGTGATGATGGCTATTTTCTTTAAAGAAGATGCTAACGTGGAAACCACCGACGAAGAAAAAATCGACTTTAAAAAACTCGGTGCCGTGGCCAAAAATCCGGCTACTTGGTATATCGGCGTGGTTATCTTCGTGGGTTACGGCCTTTTCACCGGCTCTTACATCTTAACTCCTTACACCAGTGAAATCTTGGGTGTGTCCGTTCTTTTGGCCGGGACGCTCGCCACTTGGCGGGGCAAAGGTTGCCGCATGATCTTCGGGCCTTTGGGCGGAACCATTGCCGATGCGGTTAAGTCTTCGGCCTTGGTTAGCATCGTAGCTTACGTTGTTATCATTGCGGTTTTTATCTTCATGACCTTTATTCCGGTCGCTTCCCCTGAAGGCGTGAACGATTGGCAAACAATTGGTATTGTGGCCACCTTTGTCTTGGGGGCTTGTATTTTCATCATTTACGGCGTTATGTTCAGCTGTATGAGTGAGGCGAAAATCCCCCGAGCTCACACCGGGACAACCATTGGTTTGGCCTCCATTATTGGCTATTCCTCCGATTATTTCTACGGCCCTCTGTTTGGCTACTGGATGGACAATAGCGTCAACGGCTCCGGTTATCACAGTATTTTCTACTTTTTTATCGGCACAGCTGTTTTAGGCATCATCGCCTGCGCCCTTGTCTATCGTCACGGCCGCAAAGTCCCAAAATTAGCTGAATAAATTGGCTCTAATCTCCCCGGTGATAAACTTGCCGGGGAGGTTAAACCTTGGTAAAAGCTCCCCCGGTGATAAAGCTATCGGGAGAGATAGGACTCTTTTTGCGTAAACTCTTAACTGTTATTGATTCTAAAGGAGAAAATTATGCTCAGAAGCCCTCATGCCGGTTTGGCTCAGAGTGGTGGCTTCAGCCTCAATGTCTTGACTCAAGACGAGCTGAGAAGCATTCACCTAGCCACGCTGGAAGTTTTGGAACATACTGGGATTTACGTGCAATGCCCCAAAGCCCGCGACGTCTTTGGCCAAGCGGGGGCTAAAATCACCGATCAAGGCGTGGTGAAGATGACTCCGCTGATGGTGGAAGAAGCCATCAGGTCTTGCCCCAGCAACCTCGTTTTAAGAGCCCGCGACCCCAAAAAAGATTTTGTCATGGGCAATAACCGAGTCGCTTTCACTAACTTTGGCGAAGCGGTGAACATTAACGACCCCGTCACCGGCGAATACCGCGAGAGCATTAAAAGCGACTTGGAAAAAATCGGCCGAGTGGTTGACTACCTCGATTCCATCGCTGTTTTTGAAAAGCCGGCGGCCTCAAGTGACAAGCCCGTGGAAGTCATTCCCATGCACAACTTTGAAGCCATGATCAACAACTGCACCAAGCATTTGTTTATGGGCTCCATGAGCGGGGAAATGACCGACCGCATTTTAGATATGTCTGATGCCATTGTGGAAGATCTTTTTCCCAATGAAAACCCGGAAGATTATCGTCTGGTCTCTTTCATCACTTGCCCGGTGAGCCCTTTGCGTCTGGTGGAAGATACTTGCGAAATCATCATGGCCTCTGCCAAACGCAATGCGGCCATCAATGTTTTATCCATGGCCATGGCCGGGGGCTCTACCTCCATTCACCTGGCCGGAACTTTGGTTTCCCATAACGCTGAAGTTTTGGCCGGCATAACTTTAGCCCAATTGACTCGCAAAGGAGCCCCGGTCATTTACGGCAGCTCCACCACGGCTTTGGATCTGAAAACCTCTTCCGCTGTTGTTGGCTCACCTGAATTGGGCATGATCAGCGCCGGGGTTGCGGCTCTGGCCAACTTCTACGGCATTCCCTCTTGGGTTGCCGGTGGCTAGGCTGACAGTAAAAGTGCCGATGCGCAAGCCGCTCATGAAAAGACCATTACCGCCATGTTACCGGCGTTGGCAGGTGCCAACCTGATTTACGGTTTAGGTCTTATCGAGCTGGGCATGACCATCGATTACGCCCAATTGGTTATTGATGCCGACATTGCCAAAATGGTTCTCTTCACTTTAGGCGGCATTCCGGTCAACGACCAGTATTTGTCGGTGGAGAACATCCATCAAGTGGGCCAATTCAAAGACTTCTTGACCCACCGCAGCACCTTTGATTTCCGCAAGAGCCAATCGCAACCGGCCATCATTGACCGTAAATCGCGCACAACTTGGCTTGAGGGCGGCTCTCAAACTATGACCGAGAAAGCTTTCCAAAAAGCCATGTGGATTTTGGAAAACCACCACCCCGCTCCGTTGCCGGAGAGCACCCGTCAAAAATTACGGGAAATCGTTCGGAAAGTGGAACAAGAAAAGAACTTGCCTCTTTCTGATAGTTAAGCAATCGCCGCTGGAAAACGCTAAGATTTTCAGCGGCGACTAATCAAAAGTTTTAAACAGTCATAAGAAAAGGACTTCGAGCTCAGGTGAGCTTGAAGTCCTTTTGTATAATGGTGGAGATGAGGGGGATCGAACCCCTGGCCTCGGCATTGCGAACGCCGCGCTCTCCCAGCTGAGCTACATCCCCGTAAGCTGGTATTGTAAAGTTGACATTGCTATGCCAACTTTTTAAAGGTGTATTTGCTTCGGCATTTAAAAGTGCTATAAAATTCTACTTATTTTGCAAATGCTTGTCTGCTCGCACCATCAAAATAGTAAATTTAAACTCACTATAAATATCAAGTGGCTGGGGAACAGGGATTCGAACCCCGACAGGCAGATCCAGAAACTGCAGTCCTACCCTTAGACGATTCCCCAAGGTGGCAATTAGTTTGCCTAAAAATCCCACGCACTAAAAAAGCTATTATAATTCCCCGGCTACTTTATGTCAAGCGTTACTCACGGCTAACGCATGAGAAATTTTTACAACCGGATTTGCGTCAAACCAGGGGCGAATGAAGGGGATACTTCCAAAGCGAGACCGTAAATTTTAGGGCCGATTGTGAGCAAAAGCGAACTCTAGGCCCTAAAATACGGGCGAGAGGCGGAAGTCGTCCCCAAATGAGCCCTCAAAACACTCAAAAAAAATATCTTCACTTCTCATGCGTCAGCCGTCAAGCGTTACTAAAATGGTTCTGCGATATTTTCCTAAAAGGTAAGGCCTCAAAAATTCATTTTATGTAAACTTTCGCTAGCGAGTTGTGGGGCGGGAATATAAGAATTTTTTAGCCGCATTGAACTATAAAAAATACACCACAATATTTTGGCTCTTTAATTCAAAGAAGCCCCTAGGTCTTGTCCTCTTAAAAACTGCTTGACCTCTTTGAGTTATAAGCATAGAATTAGACGCTAGATAGTGCCGTCAAATGCCCCTTTTCGATTTTGCCTTTGTCAGATTTCACCTGCTTTTCGGTCATGTAGGTCATACTACACTCCCTCAAAACAGATTCATCTTTCGCGGCAAAACACGAAAATGCGCTATTTGATGACACTATCTAAATTGCTTTAGGTTTTTCTTAAGGAAACGCTAATTAATCAACGTTTCCTTAAGGTAAATTTTCAAAAACAATCAAGTTGCGCCGGCTTCTCCTTTAGATGGCGCAACAGTAAAGGTTATTTATGTCAGTTTCACTGTTGCTTATTTCCATTGCTCAAGAGGCGGCCCAAGCTGTGGCCCAAGACCCGAGTTTGGCGGCTGCCGCCAATGCTGCCGCACCCCCGGCCATGGGCGTCACTTCTGCAACCATAGGAGGCGGAGCTGCCGCCCCGGGCATTACTGCTAACGCCATCCAAATGGCTTTAGACGCAGGCCCGGTGGTCAAGGGTGTTTTAATCACTCTTTTGCTCTTCTCCTTAGTTTCTTGGGCGATTATTTTATCGAAAGCTTTACAACTCAGCCGAGCCACACGTAATTCCAATTCCTTTTTAGACCACTTCTGGCAAAGCCGTTCTCTCATTAATTTATACGCTGAAGCCGGGGATTATGGTAACTCCCCCATTGCGCAAATCTTCCAAGTTGGTTACCAAGAATTGGGCCGCGTCCACAAAGCCCGTTTAGATCAACGCACGGCCATGGAAAACGTTCAACGGGCCTTACGCCGCTCCAGTGCTGCCGAAGGCACCCGTCTATTTAAGTATCTGCCCTTTTTAGCTACTTGCGGCAATGCTACCCCCTTTATTGGCCTTTTTGGAACTGTCTGGGGAATTATGGATTCCTTCCATCAAATTGGTCTGGCAGGGTCGGCTAATTTAGCCACCGTGGCCCCCGGTATTTCCGAAGCTCTGGTGGCCACCGCTGTGGGTCTGGCCGCCGCCATTCCGGCCGTTGTGTTTTTTAACTATTACAATAGCCGCGTGCGGGAACTGGAAGCTGAAATGGGCAACTTCACTGCCGACTTTGTCAATATCCTAGAGCGCGACCTCTTAAAGCGTGCCGCCGACCCCGTTAAGGAGGACTGAGATGGCTTTCAGCTCTTCCGGTGGCCAAGGCGGCCGCCCGGGCATGATGAGTGAAATCAACGTCACGCCTTTGGTAGACGTCATGTTGGTGCTCTTAATTATTTTTATGGTTGCCGCCCCCATGATGACCCAAGGCTTAGACGTCAACTTGCCTAAAGTTGATTCCCAGGCTTTGCAAACCGAGCAGCAACAAACTATTTTAACTGTGCGAGCTGACGGCACTATTTATCTTGATGAATTTCAAGTGCCGGGGGCCAACTTGGCCTATCAGGTTACTGAAGTCATGAAAACCAAAGGCAACCAAACCGTTTTCTTGCGGGCCGATAAAGATGCTCCTTATGGGCACGTGGCCGCTGTTATGGGACAATTGCGTCAAGCCGGCATCACTAATATCGGCCTGGTCACTGAACCGCTTGACACGCCTTTGGTTGAAGCGCAATAAAACGACAATTTGTCGTCAGGTAATGCCTTTGGCATTGCCAATATAAGGATTTAAATGGCACACCTAACCAGCCCCTATGACCGGGGAGCGGATGGGTTTTTAGAAGGTCCCGGAGCTTGGATTAAAGTTCTAATCTTATCTCTGGTTCTGCACCTTCTTTTAATCGGGAGTTTTGTTTACGTTTTGCCGGCTTTGAGCGATTCCGCCTCTATAAAGCCGCAAGACGTAATAACTGTGCAGCTTTTGGGAAGCTTGGCCCCTCCGGCCCCGGCTGCCCCCAAAGCTCCGGTGAACCCTGATTTAAAAGGCCCGGATGTGGTGGAACTCCCCCAAACGGCTACCCAAACTACGCCGCAACCGCCCATTAATCCGCCGGATATTAATGCTCCTCCGGCGGAGGTAATCCCATTGGGCCCGAAAGCCCCGGAAAAGCCGCCGGAAATACAAAAAACTAAGGCCCCGCCCAAGGTGAAACCGCCTGAGGTGGAAAAACCGAAACCCAAGCCAAAACCGAAGCCGAAGCCGAAACCCAGCTTAGATTCCGATATTGAAAAGCGGATGAAGGAACTTCAGCGTAAAGTCGAGGCCGAAGAGCTGGACGAAGCCATTAACCAACGCATGGCTAATTTGGCCAAAAGCCAAGGTCAAGGCGAAGGGGAGGGAAGTGAATCTGGCGGAGCTAGCCAAGGCACGCGTCTGCACCCGGAAAAAATGCGTTATTACCAACATATTCAAGATATTATCAGCTCTAATTGGGTGCCCCCGGCCGGGGCTGTTTCAGCCAATTTAGAGGCGGAGTATTTAGTGGTAATTGAACCTAGCGGGCGCATTTCCTCCAGCCGCTTGTTAAAATCCAGCGGCAATTCGGAATATGACATCTCCGTTGAGCGGGCTGTGCGAAAATCATCGCCCTTCCCACCGCTTCCCGATGTCTTTGGCAATCGGGCCGACAGCCCGGCTTTACGTTTTAATTTGGGGCAAATGCGCCAACGAATGTAATGAAAACGCTGATTTATTCTGCATATAGAATAAATCAGCGTTTGTTTTTTTAGCATCGACCATCTAGTTTAATTTTGTTTAGATAATAGTGGGCTCCGCCGGAGACGACTTTCATAAGTTGACTTAATTTTAGCTCCTAAAGTTCGCTTTCGCTCACAGGCGGAGCTAAAATTAAAGCTCAACTTCTGAAAGTGTCTCCGGCTTCGCCTTCGGTTAGAAATTGGGTGGGGTTAGATGGTGTCGACACTATCTAAAAAGAGGAGACTAGTTTCGCTATTTTCCTTCGGCAAAACGAAAGTCAACTTTTATCTTAAAGCGTTTTTCAGCTTCCAAAATTTCTATCCGTTCAATTCCCAAGCGAGATTTTAAATCGGTTAAAAAGTCAGAAAGTTCTTTTGGTTCATCGGTGGAAAAAGTGAACCAGAGGTTCAAATCGCCGGTGCGTAAATAGTTATGGGTGATTTGAGGCATGGCGTTTATTATTTCGGCGGCATAATCGATTTTTTCAGTTGGGACGGATGCGGCGCACAACACCGAACGGTAGCCCAAAGGGGCGGCGTTGAAAACAGCACCCAAACGGCGAATGAAGCCGTCTTGGCGTAAGGCCTGAACTCGCTTCCAAAGGAGCTCTTCGGTGAGGCTCTCTTCAGGGGAGCTGAGGCGTTGGGCCAAAATTTGGTAAGGCCGTGGGGCGGCTGGGAATTCCGTTTGAATGGCGTTGAGAATTAAACGGTCTAGTTTATCTAGCTGGCGGGGAGGAGCGTTATTCGGCGTGGTCATTTGTTGTCTCGATTCTGGGGCAGAGTGGTTCAGGGCCCAAGTGGTCGCCATTGGCTTCGGCCCGCGCCCGACAACCACCGCAAACTGACCAGTAAGAGCAAGTGCCGCACGGGTCTTTATAGAGCTCTCGTTTCCTTAGCGAAACAAAGAGGGGCGACTCTTCGTAAATTTGCCGCAAACTCTCCTGGCGCAGTTCCCCGGCCGGTAAAGTGAGATAGCCGCAACCACGCACTTGGCCTGTGCTACTGATGAAGGCGAAGCCCTGGCCGGCCAAGCACCCTCGCCCACGGGGCACCACAGCTTTCATTTCGCGGGTGATGCGGTTATATTGGGGGGCGCAAGTGGCTTTAAACTCAAGTGGCAAAGTCTTTTCCCGGCGGCAAATTTCAGTCAAAGCTTTTTCGTATTCCATAGGGCTCAAAGGTGGCCCCATGTCTTTTGCTCGCCCCACGGGCACCAGGAGGAAAACGTGGTGGGCTTGGGCTCCCCATTGCACGGCCAAATTCGTCATGGCTTCCACTTGAGCTAAGTTGTCGGCAGTTAGGGTGCTGTTTATTTGGAAGGGGAGACCGACTTCCCGGAAATAAGCTGCCGCTTGCTCCACTTGGGCAAAAGAACCAGTCTGCCCCCGAAACTCATCGTGACTAAAAGCGTCAGGCCCATCTAAGCTCAAACTGACCCGAGCAATGCCGCAGGCCAGCATTTCTTTGGCCGCAAGCTTATCGACTAAAGCCCCATTGGTGGAAAGAAGCATCCGCAAGCCCAAACTGGTGCCGTAGGCGGCCAAGGAGTAAATATCGCCTCGCAAAAGGGGTTCTCCGCCGCTGAGAATAACCATGGGGCTGGGGGGCCAGGCGGCAACTTGCTCAAGGAGATTGCGGCCTTCTTCCGGGCTCAGCTCTCCCCTTGGCGGCTCTAAAATAGCTGAAGCTCGGCAGTGGCGACACACCAAGTTGCAAGCCCTGGTGGTCTCCCAAGCTATGAGTCTGGGGGGTGGAATTTGGGCAGCTGACAAGGGACTACTCCTTTAACCAGCGGGCAGCTTCCAAAGCCCAATAAGTAATGATGATGTCGGCCCCGGCCCGGCCAATAGACACCAAAGATTCCAAAGCCGCCGCCTTTCTATCCAAAAGCCCGGCTTGGGCCGCCGCCGTAATCATGGCGTATTCCCCCGAGACTTGGTAAGCCGCCACCGGGACAGAAGAATTATCCCGCACTTGCCTTAAAATATCCAAGTAAGGCCCGGCCGGTTTAACCATAACAATGTCGGCGCCTTCGCTAAGGTCTAAATCCAATTCCAACATGGCCTCGCGCGGGCGGGCGGGATCCATCTGGTAGCTTTTGCGGTCTCCAAATTGGGGGGCGGAACCGGCGGCCTCCCGAAAGGGGCCGTAAAAAGCTGAGGCATATTTTACGGTATAGGACATTATGGGAATATGGGTGAAGTTGTTTTCGTCTAATTCTTGCCGAATGGCGGCCACTCGACCATCCATCATGTCGGAAGGCGCCACAATGTCGGCCCCGGCTTGGGCGTGGCTGAGGGCTTGGGTGGCCAAAAGGGGAAGGGTGGCATCGTTATCCACCACGCCGTTTTTAATGACGCCGCAGTGGCCGTGGTCAGTATACTCACACAAGCAGACGTCAGTGACGACTAAGAGCTTGGGGACGGCCGCTTTAATGGCGCGGATTGTTTCCTGAACCGGCCCTTTGGGGTCTTGGCCGGAAGAGCCGACAGCATCTTTATAGGCCGGCAAGCCAAAGAGAATAACGCCGCTGATACCCAAATCGTAAGCTTCTTGAGCGACCTTGACGGCTTCGTCCGGGGAGAGGTGATATTGCCCCTCCAAAGATCCAATGGGCCGCCTTTGGTTTTGCCCGGGAACAACGAAAAGAGGGTAGATAAATTGAGAAGGCTCTATTTTAACTTCGCGCACCAAATTGCGCATTGTTTCCGAACGACGCAAGCGGCGTGGACGTATAATCATGGAGTCTGACATGGTTTATCTCCGAAAGGATTTAAATATTATAGTGCATTAAATTTAAAAGTATCAAATCGTAAAACATTTGTCACCACGGCAATCAATTTGTTATTTTCTCGGCTCCTACGGAAAAACTTTTCATCTCTTGCCTGCAATTTAAGCCCACAACTCGCATGCGCTCAAACAGTGGACTTAAATTAGCGCAGTCAAGTTCTGAAAAGTTTTCCTCCGTCGCCACAAGGCTCATGACACTTTAACAAATTAGATTGACGTGCATTTGCCCTTTGTCTTTTACCAACTTTTATTTTAATCTGCTATATTGCTGGAACTGGTTAGTAACGATCAGCTTGGAAGTTCGGTGGCAATTTCTTCATCGGTGAGGTAGCAAGCCGGGTCAACGCCCCAAATCTCACCGGTGGCGGCTTCCGCCCTGGCCCGTAAATTGCCCCCACAAACCGGGAGAAATGAACAGTTGCGACAACGCCCAGTGACGTTTTCAGCTTTGCGTTTCAAGCTCTGCAAAAGGGCGTTATTTTCATCGTGCCAAATTTCCGAAAAGGTGCGTTCCTTCACCGAGCCCAAAACAACATCGCGCCAAAATTGATCAGGGTGGACGTCGCCATTCCACGAAACAGCCCCCAGACCATGGCCGGAACTATTGCCACCATTGAGGCGCAAGAGCTTTAGCACTTCGGCGGCCCGCTCTGGCTTGCCTTCTTTTAGCAAACGCAAATAGAGGTAGGGGCCGTCGGCGTGGTTGTCGACGGTGAGAACTTCCACCGGCCGCCCGCGTTTGGCCAAATCAGCTGTGCGGTCTATGATTAAATCCACGGCGGCTCGAGATTCTTCAGCGTTTAAAAAGTGTTCGCCCAAACTTGCGCCACGCCCTTTGGGCACCAGGTGGTAAAAACAAATGCGGGGAATATTCTTTTCCTCTACGAAATCAAATATTTTAGGTAGATCGGCGGAGTTGTCTTTCGTCAGAGTAAGGCGCAAGCCAAGCTTAATTCCGGCCCTTTGGACGGTCTCTAAAGCTTTCAGGGTCTCTTTAAAGGCTCCGGGTCGGGCCCGCAGGCGGTCGTGGGTGGCGCCTAAGCCGTCAAGGCTCACCCCCACATAGGAAAGCCCCAAAGAGGCCAAACGTGCGGCCGTCGGCTCGTCAATTAAAAGACCGTTAGTAGACAAAACAGCGCGCAGCCCGCCTTTCACCGCTCGTTCAATATAGTCAAAAATGTGAGGGTGAACAAGGGGCTCACCACCGGAAAAGAGTAAAACCGGCGTGCCAAACTCGGCTAAACTATCGATGAATGCCAGGCCTTGCTCAAAGCTCATTTCATCTGCGGTAGCCTGGCGCGTGGCGTGAGCGTAACAGTGATGACAAGTGAGGTTGCAAGCTCTGGTCACATTCCAGACCACCACCGGCTTTTTGTCTTTTGAAAATTGTAGTAAATGGCTGGGTAGAGCTTTCGCCGGGCGGTTCGCATAGCGAATCACGTCGGAACTTTCTACCGTGCCGCAATATAATTTAGATATACCAATCATTATCTTATTTATCCATTTTTTAACAGCCTAAAATAAAACCAGTTTGCAGTTTAACAGCCTAAACGGAGCTTGGCAAGAAAAGATTAGCACGGAAATCACTTTTGAGCGCACTTCAAAGCTAGACTTTTTAAAGCATTTGAGCTATCCTTAAGAAAGTGTTACAAATTTAGTTTTTAAAATGTCTGCAATTGTAATATGGCAGTGTCCAGAAAAGTTCACAAAATCTTTTTTATTAAAAAGTGAGGATAGTTATGACCAAATCTCTCTTTGTAACTTCAATCGGCTTAGTGGCCGGTAAAGCTGAGGCGGCGGCCTCTGTTTTCAATTTTGCGGCTCAAAAAAATGCTCGCGTTGCTTATTTCAAACCAGTTGCCAGCTCAAATGATGATGCCGCTTTAAAAGCCGTGGTGGAAAAAGCCTCTCTGCCCGGGAGTGTGGCCGATTATTATGCCTTGACTCAAAGCGAAGTTTTAAGCCTTTTGGCCCAAGGTCAAGAGGACGCCATTTTAGATGCTGTTTTCCAAAAATACAGCCGCCTGGCGGCCTCTTGTGATGTTCTGGTTATTGAAGGGGTGGATTTAGTTCCCACCGGTGGAGCCCTGGCTAACTTAGATGCCACCATAGCCGCCAACTTAAAAGCTTGGGTGATACTCTTAACCGGCGATTGCCTCTGTGGTTGCGGCCAAGCCGATTTGGGAGCTGCGGCACTTGCTGTTGCCACCTATAAAAGCCATCTGGCAGATGTCTGTGCTTTGGCCGTGTTGGCAACTAAACCGACCGACCTCTCTGACGCCGCCAAACAACCGGCTTTGGAAGGTTTGGAAGTTTGGAACCTCAGCGGGGCCTCTGATTTAGCCTCTTGTTTGGAATCGGCCTGCGAAAAGATCTGTCAAGCATCTTCGGGAGTTATTACGCCTAAACGCTTTGAGTTTGAACTGATTGAAAAAGCCCGCCAAAATAAGCAACACATTGTGTTGCCCGAAGGGGAAGACGAGCGCATTTTATTGGCCGCTGAAGAAATTTTAGCTAAAGATTTCGCCAATATCACCATCTTAGGTGATTGCGACGCCATCACTGCTCAAGCCAAGACCTTAGGGCTCAACAACCTTTTAGCTAAAGCCCAGCTCATCAATCCTCACACCAGCGACCTTTTGCCGGAACTGACTCGGGAACTTTATGAACTGCGGAAAAACAAAGGTATGACCGAAGAGCAAGCTGCCGACCGCGTTAAAGACCGCAACTTCTTTGGCACAATGCTTGTTAAAATGAAAAAAGCCGATGGTTTGGTCTCCGGGGCGGCCGGCACAACAGCTGATACCATTCGCCCGGCTCTTTCCATCATCAAGACAAAACCCGGCTATTCTTTGGCCAGCTCTGTGTTTTTGATGTGTCTTAAAGACCGCATTTGGGTCTTTGGTGATTGCGCCATTAACCCCAACCCGACTCCGCAACAACTGGCTGAAATCGCTGTTGTTTCCGCTCAAACTGCCAAGGCGTTCGGGGTTGAGCCCAAAGTGGCAATGCTCAGCTATTCCACCGGAAGCTCCGGCACAGGCGCCGATGTTGAAGCCGTGACCGAGGCCACTGGTTTGGCCCGTGAATTGGCCGCCAAACTCTACCCCGGATTAGAGCTCGATGGCCCGTTGCAGTTCGACGCCGCCGTCGACCCCAGAACCGGAGCTTCCAAAATGCCCGGCTCACCGGTAGCTGGTCAAGCCACGGTCATGGTGTTCCCGGATTTGCAAGCAGGTAACATCGCCTATAAGGCTGTCCAACGCACCGCCAACGCAGTGGCCATCGGCCCCGTTATCCAAGGGCTCAACGCCCCCATTAACGACCTCTCCCGTGGGGCCTTAGTTGCTGACATCATTAACACTGTGGCCATTACAGCTTTGCAAGCTATTGCCGAAAAGGGCTAATCTCCTTTCGTTTTACAAGCCAAACAAAAAGCCCCAAAAGAAATTTTGGGGCTTTTTTGTGAGCGCATAAGTTGAATTAAAAAAAACGCATGTTTATTAGCGTTTCCTTGCAAAGTCGGCAAATTTGCTTACTTTGCCGTCGCCGAAATAAGAGGAAAAGCCATGGTATTCCGTCCCGAAGGGCTCATGTGAGGCGTGCGTGCCTTGCATGTTCACTCTGCTGGCAGAATAAACATGCGTTTTTTTCGTAAAATCAATCTTTTGGGCGAATGGAGCTAATCACCGCATCAGCGTCTACATTTTCCCCAATCTGGGAAATATAGATATATGATCTTCCTGTGGCCGCCAATAGAGAAACCACCGTTTGATCTGTGGTGGGGTCATTGTAGGTAAAAGTATAAGCCTCACCTTGCCCTAACTTTTTGGGGCCAAACCCTTGGTAGCGTTCGGTTAACTCTTCCGCAGCTTTCTCCAAGCTGGAACCACTTTCCAATTCACCAATCATAATGGAAAAAACAGCAGAACCGTCATTGGCCGAAATATAGACGCCATCATCATTTTCCTCAGCGCTCCAAGCCGGGGGAATTTCCACGCTAAACTGTTTAAATTCCCGGCGTTCGGCCACGGCCGACGTTACAAATAACAGGTTTAAAATTAACCCGATCAAAGCTATTTTCATGAATTTAACCCCTGAGTAAATATTGGCAAAAATATCACGCCGCTTTTCAGCTTCAAAAGCATTAGCTCGCACCTTCAGGTAAAACGGCCCAGCAATCGTTACCTTCATATTTATAATCGATTATTTTGCCGGTTTTATCTGTATAAACAATAGTTTCACAGATGTAATCCTTAACTACCGTAACCGCAACTTTCGGTGGAGGCGGTGGAGGTGTTTCTCCCTCTTTGAGCTCACGGCGGGGAGGGGCCGGCTGATCTTCCCATTCGGTGTGAGAGCGCTGAGTTTTTTTGACAAAAGTAATTGCCGAAAGCTGATTGAATCATAACACACTTAGCCTTGCGTCGCCGTTTAAATTTCACAAAAATACGAAAAAAATAATCTCTCCATGCCCCTTAAGTGTGAATTCGCCAACTCCAAAGAACACGGCCAATGAGCTGCACTTCTTCTAATTTACGATAGATAGTCGCATAGAGTTTATTTTCTGATTCAATGGCCAAAAGTTTCCCTGCCTCCACCCACTTTAATCTTTTTATGGCAAATTGCTCTTGGGAAATATCTAAGTTTAGAACATAAATGTGGCCATTGTGTAAGTTTTGGGGATCGTTTTGGGTGACATCAGCCAGCACAATGCCGCTTTGCGCAATAAGTGGTTCCATGGAGTCTTCGCCCATTAGGAAGGCTTGCAACTTTTTTGTGCCTGCATAAGCAATGGGGGGCAGCAAAAATGGAGCTCTTTGCTCTTGAGAAGCTTCTTCTGGTGTTTCAGGAGTTAGAGGCAAAAAGCTATTTAGCTCAGGGGAGAGGGGTATTTGCTGAACGGCGCATTTAGGTTTGCGTAAAGGGGCTAAGCCCAAGGCCTGTCGTCCAATATCTAAAAAGCTTTCGTAATCGTCATAGCCTAAAGCCTCGGCAATGCGTCGGCGCACGGTTTCTTGTCCGGCTCGCCGCCCGCGATACAAATCATTTAAGTAAGGCACGGAAATCTGAGTTTTTTCAGCCAACTCTTTCTGCTTGATCCGACCGACCATTGCCGTTTGCAAGGCGGCTTTAAATATATCATTCATGGCAAACTCCTCAAGGGTGCCTAAAAACCACAAGAAAACTTTAAGCTTTTTACAATTCAACCTGCCTATTATAACCATTAAAATTTATATTTCAAATGCCAAATGAAATAATTTTATGCTAATAGCATATCAGGGCTTGACTTTTATATGCTATTAGCATATTTTAAGAGTGCCTTGACTATTTTAAATTAGTCGCCGCTGAAAAAGGCAGCAATTATTTTAAAAAATTAAAATTTTAGCGAAAGTTTCCGTAAAAAACATGCTAAGTAATTGCGTTCTTCTGCGTAAAGGGGCGCATATTTTTTAGCGGGAAATGTGTTTTGCAACGCCCGCAGGCGAAGCACCAGCCGAAATTCACTTTTGGCAGCCTTTTGCGAACGAAAAAGGGGTGCGAAAGTCGGCGTATCTTAGCAGATTTGTTCTGTTACAGAATAAATCTTGCGTATACCTAAAGAAGGAGAAAATTATGGAAAAGTATGTAACTGTTGGTGGTCATGAGCTTACTTTAAATGATTTAGGTGCCGATTTAGCTAAAACTTGCTTGGCTCTGAAGGGCTTGCAGTTGGTTTTAAGCAAAATATTGGCAACCGGTGATTTAGGTGAAAAAACTTCCAGCTTGCTAATTGTAGCCCACATGGCCTTGCTTTCCATTTGTTCGCAGGCCGAAGAGCTTTTACCGGAGTAAAAAAGGGGTTTGTAAAAAAGCCCTCGCACAATAAACTGTGCGAGGGCCTAAACCCTCAGTTGTTGATAAAGGGAAACGCTGATTGATTAGCGTTTCCAAGGAAAGCCCCCAATATTTTTGAGAATTTATTTTTAGAGAACTCTGATTAATCAGCATCCCCCCAAGCTTTTTAATATTTAAGCACCACTAAATTGTCTCCGGCTAAGCTAGCCAAGCCGGAAGTGAGCGGTGACTGGGTGATGAGAAATTGTTTCTCTCCCTTTTTAAAAGCCAAGCCTCTGATGGTTAAAGACATATCCGGCCCACCGGGAGGTGCAGTTAAAACGAGAGTTGTTTCCGGCTTTATGCCTAAAGCTATGAGTGTTGCTCCAATGACAGCTTCAGTTGAAGAGCCTGAGTTGATTACTTTAAATCCCAAGCTAGTTAATTTATCGGAATTAGCTTGGGATAGATCACCAAAATTCATGGCTACTTTCCCGGTTTCAGACTCCCACAATAGAGGCACTTTCAAGGGTTGACCTTCAGCGTCGAGCCCAAGTTCTTTTATTGGCACTTGCAGCTGCGGCTGAAAACCGAGAGCCAAAACAAGTTGCGAGGCCATGATCACTTCGCTGGATCGGTCAAGTAGTGTCATGGTTAAATCACGGGGAGGCAACTTCGGTGGTGCCGGTAAAATTATGTTTCCCTGAAGGTCAAGCATTTTAAAGCCGTGAGTTTCCAAAAAGTTGGCCCAAATGGGGTCTGTGCCTTGGCTTTCCGGGGGAAGGGCGCTGATGACAAGTGGTTGTCCGGCATTCCACGCTTCTTGAGTCGGCCAGACAATCCAATCTGCGGTAATTTTCAAACGGATGTCGCCGCCCCCTTCATAAGCTTGCTTGCGGGTATAGATGCGGTAAAAATTACCGAGAGCCAAGAGGCGATCCATAGCTTGGCCTAAGGTTTCTTCCGGGGCGGTGCGCCAAACTTGATAAGTTGGTTGGTAACGGCGTAAGGCGTCTAAGGTGCTTTGGGGCAAGCGCGAACCTAAGTCTAAAATGATGTTGCCTTTGTCAGCTGTCTCCACCACGGGGAAAAGGCCGGTATCGATTTCCAAGTTTGCATTGCCGGCCGCCAGAGACAAATAACCGCTATTGCGAAAAGTATTGCCCAGACGAGTAAAGAGAATGCCCAGAGAACTTTTGGCCGCTTCGGTTTCTTTGTCGGGCAGAGCTAAAACCGCCGGTTGGGCGTCAGCTTGTGGGGCGGCCACTTCAGCTATTTGGCTTTCTTCTGCTACAGAGGGAGCAGCCTCAGTTTCCACAGGAGGCTCCACGGCGGTTTCCGTCACCTCTTGAGGATCAGGAGCAGTGGAAGGAGTTGTTTCTGTCGGAACTTCAGGCGCTTTTGCTGGCACTTGAGTTGCTGAAGCAACTTGAGTCGGTGCCGCCGCACCCCCTCCACCGGGAGCTTGGGCTACTGCCGCCCGTCGCACCACGGCCGGGTCAATGCCGCCAAGGGCTGTTAAATAATCTCCGGCCGCTGGGATGCGTAATTGGGTGCCGGTTAAAATTTTATTAGTGTCAGCCAGATCAGGGTTTAGCTTCACCACTACTTTTAGAAGGTGGCTATAGACAAAATCACGATCCATACCTTCGCGGAGCAGGAGTTTTTCCAAAGTGTCTCCCCGGCGAACTTCCACCTGCCGATAGACAACGCCGCTGGCTTGATCTTGGGCCAAAACCCCGGGATTGCCGGAGGGGAAATTCAAATCGCTGGCAACCGAAGAGCTAGCCTGATTCCCACTAGGTTCAACCGCTGCCTTTTCATAAGCAGAAAGGGGCTTGGCTTGGCCTTGGGCCACGGCTTCAGCACTGGCCACAGCCGGTAAATTGAGTGTTTGGCCTATTGTGAGCTTATTGGGGTCGGTCAAGCTGGGGTTTAGCTTCTTTACCAAGCGTAGCATACGCCCTTCATCGGCCTGGCTACGCACCAGCCCGCGTTTGCGCAAAACTTTTAAAAGCCCGTCACCTTTTTGGAATTGATATTGGTCGACCGTCACTTGAGGGTCTTCTTGGGCTTTTGTTCCCACTACCTTTGTTAAAGTTATGGTGTGATCAACGGTGGGTTGAACTGCTTGAGGTTTCGGGATCTCAGCTGCCTGGGATGAAGATGGTGGGGAAGAGGTTCCCGAAGCACTGGCTTTCGCTTCTGTCGAAATTTCTTCAGCGGGTGCTGTCGTTGCTGGCGGGGCAGCTGGGGCGGCCTCTGTTTGGGCCTGGAGAGACGTTGCCACAGGCGGCAAAACAGTCAGGCCCGTGGCTATTAAAACAATTTTTAAAACGCTTTTCATCGGAACTCACCATGAGAAAGGGATGTTTGCGGCAAGCTGTCTCCATTTTGGATCTAAGCCAAAGGGAGGCCGCTTACCAATTCATTGGGGCAAGGGGGCTAGGCCACTTTTATAAAGTATAAAATAGTCGCTGCTAAAAAAATGTAGTAACAGCTAAGAATGATTGATGAAAAGGCAGCTTTCAGCATCGACTGAAATAGTTTGATTTACCAATCATCGTCCATGGGGATGGCCGCATCTAACTGCTTTGTTTTAGCTCTGTCTGAAGAACGCAAAGAGCTGGGCTTTGCCTCAGTGGCAAAAACAGGAGAGCTTCCCATCGGTAAGGCCTCGGAACTTGGCCTCAAGTTTTGCCCATCAATTTTTTTAGGAGCTCGCCGCGCCACCATGTCTTGGGGGCCTCTCAGAATAATAGCGGCTTTAGCTAAAGTGCTGCGCAAAATTGAAGCCTGATTGATTAAGCCTTGGGCAATGGCTTGAGTTTCTCCGGCATCGGCAGCATTTTCTTGGGTAACTTTGTCAACCGAAGCAATGGATTGATGGATATTTTGTATGTCTTGGGCTTGCTGTTGGCTTGCTTCGGCAATTTCACCGACCAAGCCCCCCATTTGGTCACTGGCGGCGACCATGCTTGAAACACTTTCTTCGGCATTTTGCACAAGCACGTCTCCCCGCTGAATACAATCGCCAATACCGGCAATGATTTTAGCAGTGTTTTGCGCTGCTTGTGCAGAGTTAGAAGCAAGGTTACGCACTTCATCGGCCACCACAGCAAAGCCTACCCCGGCTTCTCCGGCTCGGGCGGCTTCTACTGCTGCATTAAGAGCTAAGATATTGGTTTGGAAAGCAATTTCTTCCACAGTCTTAATAATTTGGCTGGAAGCTTTGCCTGCGGCCAAAATTTCTTCCATGGCTTTGGCAATTTCGTGCATAGCTAAATTTGCTTTTTGCACATGTTCTTTAGCCTGCAACATCAAATTTTTCGCTTCTGTCGAGTGGTTGGCATTGCGTTTGGCTAAATTGAGCATTTTTTCCAAGCTGTCAATGGCTTCTAAAACAGCTGAAGTATTTTCGCTCACGCCTTTGGTTAAGCGCTGTTGAGAATTGGCCAAACGTTTGGCCGTTTGCGCCACATTGTCAGCTCCACTGTCAAGTTGGTCAACGGCCATTTTCAAAGGTCGCATGGCTAGCCGAGCGGCCAACATCATCCCTACTAATAAGACAAAAAGCACAGCTAAACCCACCACCATGGTCGTGGTGAGTTTGGCCCGCTCAGCACTTTCGCGAACAATGAAATCTTGAGCCAGTTGGCCGCTCGTAGTGCTCACTTGGTTAAGGTCGTTTGAAACTTGGGCCAATAGCGGCGGCAACTGTTCTTTAGCAGCCGGGCTCAAGTTTTGCAGTTTATTTCCAATGGCCCCAAGCGTTGAAACTAAGGATGCAAGCTCCCCCCGCAAAGGGCTGCTTTTGATGGTGAAGCCTGCTTGCAGTTGGCGGGCGCGCTCAGTTAATTGGGGCAAGAGCTCAATCAGTTTCGCATATCTGGCCTCTTCTTCCCCAGGTGGAATATTGATAACTGGCTGGAAGGCCGAAAAGAGCTCTTGAGAGAGCTGCCCGGTTTGAAGCAAGACCGGGAGCACTTGACGCTCTAAGTGGGCAGATTGCTCTCGTAATGAATCCACTCTCCAGTGGATAGAAGTCATTATTCCTGCCACCAAGATAAAAATCAAGGCAAAACTAAAGTTTATTCTGGCACTTAAAGCGACTTGTTTCACTATTCTATAGCCTCTTTATTTCGTATCAAATGGTTAGTGAGAGGGCAAATGAAGCCCGGTGTTCTCAGCTTGGTTTGACCACCACGTTTAAAAGCTTATTGGGCACAAAAACCTTTTTGACCACGGTCTGTCCCTGGAGCCATTTAGTCAAAGATGCATCTTGCCAAGCAAGCTCTTCCAAAGCCTCTTGGCTCAGGTCAGCTGCCAGGTTTAGCTTACCTCGCACTTTGCCGTTTATCTGAACGACATATTCCACTGTTTGGCGTTTAGTGGCTTCCTCATCCCAAGTGGGCCAGCCGCCGGCAAAAACAGTTTCACTGTGGCCCAAGCAAGACCACAGCTCTTCGGCCAAATGCGGAGCTAAAGGTGCCAGCATTTTAATTATAGCCTCAGAGATAGCCAAGGTTTTGATCTGATGTTTAGTCAGATGGTTGACAAGTTCCATAAGGCGGGCAATGGCCGTGTTATAAGAAAAACGGGCCAAATCTGCGGTGACGGCCTTAATGGTGGAATGGAGCCAATAGAGAGTCTCGGCATCTTCAACCGGGCTTTGGCTCAAAGTTTGACCTTCTGCCGGTAAAATGGCCACGCAAAGGCGGTCGAGGAAGTTTTTCATGGCCTTGACGCCACCTTCGCGGAAATCGCCGCCTTCTAAGTAAGCACCCATGAACATCAAATACATCCGAAAGGCATCGGCACCGTATTCTTTAATATATTCATCGGGGTTGATGATGTTGCCGCGGCTTTTGGACATTTTGGCGCCATTGCTGACAATCATGCCGTGGGCGACGAATTTTTTATAGGGCTCAGCAAAATCGAGGTATCCGCAGGCGTGCAACGCCCGGCACAACCAGCGGCTATAGAGGAGGTGAAGGACGGCGTGTTCATTTCCGCCAACATAGAGATCCACCGGGAGCCATTTTTTATTACGCTCTTTGTCAAAGGGACGGTCATCGAATTCAGTGGCCAAATAGCGATAAAAATACCAAGCTGAGCAGAGGAAGTTGTCGGAAACGTCTGTTTCGCGAGTGGCCGGCCCTTGGCACTCGGGACAAGTGGTGTGGTAGAACTCTTCATTTCTCTTCAAGGGAGAAGAGCCGCTACCATCGGGCTTGTAGTCTTCCATATAAGGGAGTTCCACCGGTAAATCTTTATCCGGCACGGGCACAATGCCGCATTTGTCACAATATATAATGGGAATGGGCGGGCCCCAATAGCGTTGACGGCTGACGCACCAATCACGCAGGCGGTAATTTACCGTGGATTCGGCCAAGTTTTGAGCGGCCAGAAAGTCTGTCACTGCCGGGATGCCCTCTTCTTTGGCGGCTTTACCGTTGAACTGGCCGGAGTTGACCAAAAGCCCTTCGCCAATATAAGCTTCCGTGCTTAAATCAGAAAGCTGGCCTTCGGGGGCCACCACTTGAATGATGGGAAGGTCAAACTTTTTGGCAAATTCATAGTCCCGTTGGTCGTGGGCCGGCACAGCCATAATGGCCCCGGTGCCGTAGCCCATGAGAACGTAATCAGCCGCCCAGATGGGCACCCGTTCTTGGTTGACAGGGTTGATGGCATAAGCTCCGGTGAAGACCCCTGTTTTTTCACGTCCTTCAGCTTGCCTGTCCACTTCGGTGAGGCGAGCGGCTTGACTGCGGTAGGCGTCTAAGGCCTCTTTGCAATCGGGAGCTGTTATGTCGTTGAGCATGGGGTGTTCCGGGGAAAAGACCATATAGGTGGCCCCAAAGAGAGTGTCAGGTCGAGTGGTAAAAACCTCAAACTCCGGCCCATTTTCAACTTGAAACTTTATCTTGGCCCCTTGGCTGCGGCCTATCCAATTGCGTTGGGCTGTTTTGGTGCGCTCTGACCAGTTAATGTGATCCAGCGCATCCAAAAGCTCTTGAGCAAAAGCAGTCGTTTTGAAATACCATTGCTCCATGTCTTTTTTCGTGACTAAATCTTGGCAGCGTTCGCACTCGCCATCAATAACTTGCTCGGCGGCCAAAACGGTTTTACAGCTCGGGCACCAGTTGACCGGCGCTTTTTTACGGTAAGCAAAACCGTTTTTATATAACGTGGTGAACATCCATTGAGTCCAGCGGTAGTAATCGGGGCTGGTGGTGTCCACAACGCGGTTCCAATCAATCATGAGACCGATTTTCTTCAGCTGATTTTCCCGAAACCTTTCAATGTTTTGTGGAACCATGGTCGCCGGGTGACGCCCCATTTTGAGCGCAAAGTTTTCCGAATGCATTCCAAAGGCGTCAAAACCCATGGGCTCGAAAACATCAAAGCCCTTGAGGCGATGGTAACGCCCTTGAATGTCTGCGCCCACGAAGGCAAAGACATTACCGACGTGAAGCCCTTCTGCCGAAGGGTAGGGGAACATCATCAAATTATAAAAGGGCTTTTCGCTAGCATCAAGATCAGGCCGGTTCGTTCCCCGTTCTTCCCAAATCTTGCACCATTTAGCCTCTATTGCACCAGAGTCGTATTTCATCGTATTACTCGCTTTGTTAAAAAAATTAATGCCATTACTCACTTTTTATAATATAATAATATAACGCATGGAGCGGCCCGTGGTCAACCGCAATATGACGTGTTTTGGCCAAGTGAAGAAACAAACTGTTGTGATTTGCCGTTTCTAAGGCGCAGAAGTTGCCCTCCGCAAGGGTAAAAGCTTAAAGAAAAGAGCTCGCTTCGGGCTTGCGTCTCTTGACAGAATTTGCTATAGTAACGTTGAAATACTGAATAAGTGCCCAAACGGAAGCCAAATCAAAGGGCTAGAGCGAATATATCACTTTCCCTTTGGTTAAAAGCTGTTTCTAAAATATCTTTTGTAGCTTGAGCTTTTGAGCTAAAAAAGAAACCAAGGGCTAAATCAGTGGAAAAAACGGTTCCCGGAGGATTTGTATGGAACATCCAATAGTGTTCTTAACTTTGCTGGCCGATCAAATCGGCGGCTCCATTGCCCATTTTGCCCACGCCTATCCCCATGTTGTCTCCTCATGGATGGTGGTGATCGTCCTCATTGTCCTGGCTCGTCTGGCCACAGCCAAATTGACGATGGTTCCCAGCGGCTTGCAAAATCTTTTTGAATTTGTTGTTGAATCTGTCTACAACTTTCAAGAGTCGATTATGGGTAAAGGCGGGAAAGCTTTTTTCCCCTTAATGGCCACCTTGATTATTTACGTTTGGTTTTGCAACATGCAAGGTTTGATCCCCGGGAGTTTCGCCCCCACTTCAAACCTCAACACAACCTTTGGCCTGGCGGCTTTGATCTTTGTGTTGACTCACGTTGTTGGTGTGAAAACCCACGGTTTTTCTTACATTAAACACTTCCTCGGGCCCATGCCTATTTTGAGCCCCCTGATGTTCTTTATTGAAGTCATCAGCCATTTGGCCCGTTTGATTTCTTTGTCGTTGCGTCTTTTTGGTAACGTGATGGGTGAAGAGCTGGTGGTGGTTATTCTCTTTGTTTTGGGTGGGGCCTATTTTGCTCCGTTGCCCATGATGTTCTTGGGTCTCTTGACCGGTTCTTTGCAAGCATTTATCATAACCTTGCTCGCAATGATCTATATCAGTGATGCTCAGCACGAATCTCATTAAAGCCATTTGGGAGTCTTTAGTTCCCTAAAAGTCTTCAATGGCACAGAGAAAAATATTTCACCCTTTTAAAATGCTAAAAAGGGCTTTACTAAAATAGTTTTCCTAAATATAATATTTAGAAATAGCTAAATTTATCAGGCGCGCTCTTGTCTAACCTCTCGTTTTTACGAAAAAAAAGAGCAACGCCACATAACTACAACCTATTGACAGGAGTGTCAGCAATGAAAAAGATCGTTTTCCTTTTAACCGCTTTGGCCATTATGGCCACCAGCACCGTGGCTTTGGCCGCTGAAGCTGAAGTTGGCTCCGCCGCCATGGGCGCTGTTGGCATGGTGGCTTTGGCCGCCGGTTTGGCCATTGGCTTGGGCGCTTTCGGCCCCGGTATCGGCCAAGGTTTGACCATGTTAGGTGCTCTTCAAGGCATCGCCCGCAACCCGGAAGCTGCCGGCACCATCCGTACCAATATGATCATTGGTTTGGCCTTGATTGAATCCCTTTGTATTTATGCTCTCGTGGTGGCCTTGATCCTTCTCTACGCCTTCCCTTTGAGCACCCTTATTACCGGCGTCTTTGCCGCTTAATAAGTTCTTTTGTTATAATTCACAAGGCGGCTCCTAAATTTTAGGAGGCCGCCTTGCTTGATTTTCCGCCTGTTCACCTAAAACGGCTCATGTTACCTTTTGCCCTGATTTCACTTATTTTCTGGCAAATAAACTCTTTTTGGTGAACACACGTTAAAAGAGGCAGATATGAAATTGGCGCAATTCCCGGCCCCATGGCCCCAATATCTAATTCCCCAAGATCGCCCAGGTCTGAACTATCACTGCTTGGCCTGCGACCAATTCCACCCGCCCCAAGGGCTTTATTATACCTGCCCTGCCTGCGGTGGCTTATTGCTTTTGGAAGATGCCCAAGCAGATAGCCTGGCGGCCCACAGTGGCCAATTTTGGCGAGATCTTTTTGATTATCGCCGAATGTTGAACTGCCAGCCTCTGCGGGGAATTTTCACTTTCCACGAATTTTTGGCTCCCCTTATACCGGTGGAGGACATCGTTTGGTTGGGAGAGGGCCACACTCCGTTAGTGGCGGCACCTAGCCAGTTTTCAGAAATTATCGGCACGCCGACTTTCATCAAACACGACGGCCAAAACCCCAGTGCCTCTTTTAAAGATCGAGGCATGGCGGCGGCCCTGAGCTACTTGCGCTATTTGATTCGCACCCAAAATTTGAGTGAGGTCTTAGCCGTTTGCGCTTCCACCGGCGATACTTCAGCGGCGGCGGCCCTTTACGCTTCAGCTGTCGGAGGGGCGGTTAAGTCTGCGGTTTTACTCCCCAAAGGCAAGGTGACCCCGGCTCAGCTGGGCCAACCTCTGGCCGCCGGCGCCCGAGTTATTGAGCTGCCGGGAGTCTTTGATGATTGCATGAAAGTTGTTGAATACCTTTCGGAAAATTACCAAGTGGCCTTGCTTAATTCCAAAAATCCCTGGCGCATTTTGGGGCAAGAATCATATGCTTACGAAGTGGCTCAGCAATTTGATTGGGATCTGGCCGGGGTGGCTCTCTTTGTCCCGGTGGGGAATGCCGGAAATGTCACCGCCATTATGAGCGGGCTTTTGAAGCTCCACCGCTATGGCGTCATTGAAACGCTACCGAAAGTGGTGGCCGTGCAATCTAATCACGCCGACCCCGTTTACCGTTATTATCAAGCTCCGCCGGATAAACGCCATTATGAGCCGGTGACCGTTCAACCTTCGGTGGCCCAAGCGGCCATGATTGGCGACCCCGTCTCTTTTCCGCGGGTGAAAAAAATAGTTGAAGCTTATAATTTGGCGGCCAAGGAAGAGCGTTTTGGCGTGGTGCAAGTTTGCGAGCAAGATATTATGGAAAATATGCTTTTGGCCAACCGCAACGGCCTGACGGTTTGCACCCAAGGTGGCGAGGGCTTGGCCGGTCTCAGGGCCGCTTTGGCTTGTGGCTTGGTGTCACCCGGCGAAAAGGTTGTGGTGGATTCCACGGCCCATGCGCTTAAATTTGCCGATTTCATTCAAGGCTATTTTGACGATAATTTGCGTGAGGGCTACGGAGTAGAATCTCGGCCGGAAATGGTCAATCGCCCGCAAGACATCAGCCCAAGTGGCGTTAAACTACCCGGGCAATTTGAAAATAGTGACGAAAAGGCCGCTTATGTGGCGGCCGCGGCCCAAGACGTGGCCAAAGCCTTGGGCTTGAAAGGTAAATAATGGCACCTCCTCGCCGCCCGTCGCCCCCCAAAACAAAAGGTTCCGGAGCTTCTGATTTTAAGGGCAAAAAACAAACAAAGAGCCGGGACCGCTTACGGGTGGACGAGCGCAGTGAATCTCGCTCCCCAAGTGGAGGCCGTCAAAGAAAAGATGGGCATCTTCGCCCGCAAGGTGAAAGGCGTAATGGCCCTCGTTCTCAAGGTAAGAATCAAGAGCTAAACGAGCGGCAAAATAACTTGCGCCCTCTTTTGCCGCAACCTTTAAATATAGGGCGCGAGCTGAGCTCGGCTCCGCCCCTTCTTTTGGCCCCGGCCGGTTCAAAAGCTTCTTGGGCTGCTGCAATCGAAGCTGGGGCTGATGCTGTTTATTTGGGGCTCAATGATTTTTCGGCCCGCACTTATGCTGAAAACTTTTCACTGGCGGAACTTGCTGTTATCATAAAGGAATCTAACGATTTAGGCGTTCGTGTTTATTTGGCCTTCAACTCCCTGATCAAAGAAGGGGAGCTCAAAGCCGCCTGGAAATTACTGGCCACCGCCGCTTCCTTGGAGCCCGACGCCCTCATTTTACAGGATTTGGGATTGGCTTCCTTAGCCGCCCGTCACTTCCCCGATGTCCCCCGTCACGCCTCGACTCTGACGGCTGTCCACACTTTGCCGGGGCTGGTAGCTCTGCAAAAGGCCGGGTTCAGCCGAGCCGTTTTAGCGCGGGAATTGGCCCTGGATGAAGTGGCGGCCCTTTCCCAGCATAGTCCCATTGATGTGGAAGTCTTTGTCCACGGGGCTTTGTGTTTTTCCTTTTCCGGCTTGTGTTTAATGAGTAGTTTCCTTGGCGGACGAAGTGCCTTGCGTGGCGGTTGCACTCAGCCCTGCCGCCGCACCTACCAAAGGGGCTCGCAAAAAAATGCGTTTTTTTCCACCACCGATTTAAACGTCGCCCCCTACCTCAAGCAACTGCGAACCTTGCCCATTACCACTTTTAAGATTGAAGGGCGCATGAAAGGCCCCGATTATGTCAGCCGAGTTGTTCGGGCTTATCGTATGCTCTTAGATGTGCCGGATGAAGATTGGCCTTACGCTTTAGTTGAGGCTGAAAACATTTTCCGCCAAGTGCCCGGCCGCCAAACTAGTGGTGGCCCCTTGGCCGTGGCCCAAGAAGGGGCTTGGGCTCCTCTGTCTCCGTCAACCACTTCAGGGCTTAAGCTCGGTTGGTTGGATTCCAAAGGCCCGGGGCGGGGGAGCATCCGTTTGGAAAATTCTGTGGAAATTGGCGACCGCCTGCGCCTGCAACCCAAAACAGGGGATGAAAGTTACTCCTTTAAATTAAAAGGTATTTCCCAAAATGGGGAAGAGTTGAGCTCGGGGCTGACCGGGGCCGAAGTTCTTTTAACCTCGCCTCAACTTCCGCCTCAAGCCGGGCATTTGTTCAAAATTGCCTCCGGGCGTGAAGAAAAAGCTTTTTTGGCCTCTCCTTTGGTGAAAGCTGTTAAAGAAGGCGTGAAAGTTGTCAAACTGCCGCTCTCTCCGCCTTTGCCGCCTGAGTTGGCTCCTCAGAAATCTTTGCGTCCCACTTCAAAAAAATCGGTGGATTCGCGCCATTGGTGGCTTTGGCTGGAGCGGGCCGAAGATTTGCGAGAGCTGACCGGCTTTGATGCTCATCGGGTGATATTACCCCTCACCACTCCGAATGTTCGCCACGTGCGCCACCATCGCCGCCACTTTAAACAATTGGCCGAACGCCTCATCTGGAGCCTGCCGCCCCTCATTTTCCACCGCCGTCAACAGGTTATGGCCGGGGAGTTGGCTGGGTTGATCAGTTCCGGTTTCCGGGAGTTTTTTCTCTCCAACATCGGCCAAATTAATATACTCCAGCGTCTGGCCCCGGAGAGCGGGCCTGCTTTGAAGCTGTGGGGAGACCACCGCCTGGGCGTGTTGAATCACTTGGCGGAAAAGGCTTTGATTGAAATGGGTTTGGCCGGCGTCACCTTTAGCCCGGAAGCCGATGGCGATTTAGCCGGCCTTTGGTGGAAGTCGCCCCCGGCAGGTGGTCGACTCCTTTATCTCTACGGACGTCCGGCTCTTTTTACTGCTCGTTATCCTCTCGATTTAAAACGCTTACCCGTCTTTAGCCCTCGCGGTGAAAAGTTCTGGGTAGCCGCCGAAGGGGAGGCGGCACTGCTCACTTGTGACCGCCCCATTTTTATGGCTCCTTTTTTAAAGAACCCTCCTTTGCCTGGCGGTGTCGGTTTTATTGTCGATTTACGCGGCGAAGCCCACCTTGGGCCCAAACTTCGCCAGCTAAAGAAAGCCCTTTTAGAAGCAAAATTGGGCCAGGGCTCCATTTTCAATTTTAAACGAGGTCTGGCGTGAAATGACAACTTGGCCCCAAGTTTACGGCATCATCGGTTATCCCTTAGGGCACACCTTAAGCCCCAAGCTCCATAACGCCTCTTTTAAAGCCTTGGGCTTAGAGGCAATTTACACAGTTTGGCCGCTCCCCAAAGAAAAACTGGCCGATTTCATCGCCGCTTTCCGCCTTTTGCAAATTCAAGGAGCCAGCGTAACCATTCCCCATAAAGAGGCCATCATTTCTTATTTAGACGAAGTGAGCCCAACGGCCAAAGCCATTGGCTCCGTCAATACCCTTTATTGGCGGGGGGATAAATTGTGCGGCGAAAATACCGACGTAATTGGCTTCCAAGCCCCCTTAGCGGAGGTGGATTGGTCAAAGGTGGAGAAGGTTTTGATCTTGGGCTCCGGCGGCACGGCCCGCACGGCGGCCTTCGCCTTAAAATCAATGGGTCAAGCAGAACTCTTTATTGCCGGGCGTAACCAAAAAGCCGCTGAGAGTTTGGCCGGAGCTTTTGGAGCTAAAACCGTCCCTTGGGAGGAGCGGGGCCTTGGGCGCTATCAGTTGGTGGTGAACACCACTCCTTTGGGTTTGGCCGGCGACCTGGAGGAAGAAACTCCTTACCCGGCGGAGTTTTTCCAAGAGCACTCCGAGCCCTTCTGGGCTTACGAAGTTATATATAATCCACATGAAACCAGATTTTTACGGGAAGCTAAAGGAGCCGGTTGGCACACAATCGGCGGCTGGGAAATGTTTTTAGCCCAAGGTGCGGCCCAATTTGAGCTCTGGACAGGGCTGACGCATGAGAAGTTTTTACGACCATGTCACTTAAACCCGAGGGGCGAATGAGCCCTCAAAACAATCATAAAAAATTATTTCACTTCTCATGCGTCGGCCGTGATTGACGTGTGGACAGGGCGAGACAAATAGGTTATAATACAAAAAATAAGATTTTTTATTTATTTTCAAGTGAGCGACAAAATGGCGGCCCCCCAAGATTTACCTTCCGAAAAGAAAAAGCCATCCTTCGGAGAGAGCATTAAAGAATATGGCAAGGCCATTTTTTTGGCTATCGTGTTGGCCCTTGTAATCCGCTCTTTTGTGTTGCAAGCTTTTCAAATCCCTTCCGGCTCGATGATCCCAACTTTTTTAGAAGGCGACCGCGTTTTAGTCTCCAAGTTTGCTTATGGCTTGCGTAACCCCATCACTAACTCTGTCTGGGTTCCCATCGGAAGCCCAAAGCGGTGGGACGTGGCCATTTTCATTTATCCCAAAGACCAAAGTAAAGATTTTGTCAAGCGGGTGGTGGGGCTTCCCGGCGAAACGGTCAGCATGGTCAATGGCGAACTTTTCATCAACGGCCAACGTCATGAAGATCCCTTTGCTAAATATGACCCCCAAGCTCATGACTATGGGCGCAATTTCCCGCCTTTTTTAGTGCCGGAAGGCCATTATTTTGTCATGGGTGATAATCGCGATCACTCCAGTGACTCTCGCTTTTGGGGGCCGGTGGATGAGAAATTGTTGCGGGGGAAAGCTTGGCGGCTCTATTGGTCTTGGGATTCATCTGACGGCGAAAAGAGCTTTTTAGAGCGCCTGCGCTTTTCGCGCATTGGTGATAAAGTTGAATAATCAATGTTTTTGTCTCTTGGTAAAAAATAAGGTTGCCTCATATGAATCATCTCGCCTTGCCCAAAGATTTAATAGATCTTGACGTCTATAGCCCCGAACAACTGACTCATATTTTAGATACGGCGGAAAATTTTAAAGAAGTCTCCGAAAGGGAGATTAAAAAAGTGCCCACTTTGCGCGGTAAGCTGGTGGTCATTTTTTTTCACGAAAATTCCACTCGCACCCGCTTAAGCTTTGAGGTGGCGGCTAAACGCTTGTCGGCTGACACAATTTCGCTGTCGTCGTCCGGCTCTTCCCAATCAAAGGGCGAAAGCCTTTTGGATACGGCGAAGAACATCGAGGCCATGAGCCCCGACGCCCTCATCATTCGCCATGCCGCCGCCGGAGTCCCCAGTTTTTTGGGCCGCCACATGAAGTGTCCCATCCTCAACGCCGGTGACGGCGCCCACGCCCACCCCACCCAAGCCCTTTTGGATATGCTGACTTTGCGTCAGTATAAAGGCTCTTTGGCCGGTTTGCGTATTGCTATTATTGGCGACATCGCCCATAGTCGCGTGGCCCGTTCTAACATGATTGGGCTGGTTAAGATGGGCGCTCAAGTGGCTGTGGCCGGGCCCCCTTCTATGCTCGCAGCAGCTTTGGCCGACACCTATGGCGTGGAAGTCTATACCCGCCCCGAGGCGGCTTTGGAGGGAGCGGACGGCGTCATTATGTTGCGCATTCAATTGGAGCGCCAAAGCGGAACTCTGTTCCCCGGCGCACGTGAGTATGCTCGGGTCTATGGTTTGAACCGGGAGCGGTTTAAGTTGGCGAAAAAAGATGCTATTCTCTTGCATCCCGGGCCGGTCAATCAAGGGGTGGAGTTGACTCCCGACCTCTATGACGATGAACGCAGCGTTATTTTGCCCCAAGTTACCAATGGTGTGGCCGTGCGCATGGCCATGCTCTATCTTTTAATCGATAGCCAAGGCGAAGCCCCCCAACTGTGAGGTGTTTATGACTTCCGTTTTAATTAAAGGTGGGCGGCTCATTGACCCTGCCCAAAAGCTAGATGGACTCTATGATTTATGCCTTGAAGATGGGCTCGTTAAAGCTGTCCAAGAACCCGGCACTTTTCCTTCCGATCAAGTAACCGCAAGCCAAGGGCTCGAAATTATCGATGCCACCGGCCAGTGGGTTGTCCCCGGCTTAATTGACCTTCACGTCCATTTAAGAGAGCCAGGTCAAGAGTATAAAGAAACCGTGGCTTCCGGCACCCGCACGGCGGCCGCCGGGGGCTTCACTGCCGTGGTGGCCATGCCGAACACCAGCCCGAGCCTGGACACTGCTGAGGCCATCGCCGCCCTTTTGGCTAAAGCCTGCGAAGTTGCCTCAACCAGAGTTTGGCCGGCGGCGGCCATGACCAAGAAGCGAAGCGGCCAAGAGCTCACAGCCTATGACGAGCTGAAAGACGCCGGGGCAGTGGCCGTTACCGACGATGGCACTTGGCTCACTCACCCCAAAGTTTTGCGGAGAGTGTTGGATTATGCGGCGGTGACCGGTCTCCTCCCCATGAGCCATGCCGAAGATTTAGAATTGGCCCACGGTGGGGTTATGCACGAAGGTGCGGTGGCCACTCGTTTGGGGCTCCCCGGCATTCCGGCCCAGGCGGAGATCAACGCCGTTACCCGCGACATCAATATGGTCGAGCTCACCGGGCGCCCTTTGCATTTCTGTCACCTTTCCACCAAAGGAGCGGTGGAGGCTTTGCGTTTGGCTAAAGCCAAGGGCCTTCCTGTTTCCGGCGAAACGGCCCCCCACTATTTCAAATTAAATCACGAGGCCGTGGGCGATTACAACACTAACGCCAAAATGAACCCGCCGTTGCGCACAGAAGAAGATCGCTTGGCTATTTGCCACGCTCTGGCCGACGGCACTTTGGACGCCATTGCCACCGACCACGCCCCTCACTCTGTGCTGGAAAAAGAGCTGGAATTCTGTGACGCGGCCATGGGAATCATTGGTTTGGACACAGCTTTGCCCTTAACTTTAGAGCTTGTGCGCCAAAAGGTGATAACTCCTACCCGTCTGGTAGAATTGCTCTCCACTAACCCGGCCCGCCTTTTGAAAGTTGTGGGGGGTGATTTGGCCCCAGGACAAGTGGCGGATGTCACTGTCATTGACCCCGAAGCTAATTTCACCTATCAACCGCAAGATTTTTTCTCCTTAAGCGCCAACTCACCGTTTTGTGGGTGGTCGCTCACCGGGCGAGCTGTTTGTACAATTGTAGGTGGCCGCATAGTCCATCGGTGTTGATTAAATTTTAGCACTAAAAAACCCCCGACCAAAAAGGACGGGGGTTTTTGTTTTTATAAAAACTTTAAACCTCTAGGTTTTGTTGGCTTTTCAAAGTTGCTTTCACTACCGCTAGATGGCTCTTCAGTTGGACTTTCAGTCTTTTCGCTGGAAGAGCCGTCTGAAGGAAGCTCTTCGCAACAGACTTTGTCCGCCGCTGCTTCACCGCAAGAGCATTCGTCGGCATTGGGGGAGCCGCTGTTGGGGGCATCTCCGCAGCAAGCTTCATCCGCCGCTGCTTCACCGCAAGAGCATTCGGCATTGGAAGAGTCGCCGCTGGGGGCATCTCCGCAGCAAGCTTCATCCGTCGTCGCTTCACCGCAAGAGCATTCGGCATTGGGGGAGCCGCTGGAGGCTGCCTCAGAGTTCGGCGGGAGGTGGATAACTGCCGGAGTTTCCGGGCCGGTTTTTTCAGCCGCCACGGCAGTCACCACCGCCGCAGTAGCCACAACAGTCGCAGCCGCATCTCCCTTCATTCCCTCTAGACCGGCTTGGTAAGCTGTGGCTTCGGCTTTATAGCGTTCCGCCTCATCTTGGCTCGAAAAATCAAAGCGCGGGTCTTTACGGTCTTTTAATTCTTCCCAACCCAAATAGGCGGCAATAGCTCCACCGCCCATAAAGAGAATGGGCAAAATTACTTTGATAATAGCAACAAAGTGGCTAAACCACACCACCAAAAGTATAAGGCCCAAAAGCAAAGTGACCACACCTGCTATAAACAAAACTGGCATATGGCTAATACCTCCTATTAAAAATATAAGCTATAAATACTATAACAATTTTTGTAAAAAAAAGCCAGCATTCCCTGAAAGGTAACCAGGGCCTACGCATCTAAATTCTCGCCGCTCGCCTCCGGGGGTACTTCTCCAAAACATTCCTTATTTTAATTCCTTCGGCTTCACTCACGCTTCGGCTTCGCCTTCGTTCCGTTCACCGGGGCGGATTTAAAATTGCGGAATTTTTTGGAGAAGCACCCCCTTCGGCTTCGCTTATTTCACAATTAAATTCAAGCTGCACTTGTAAATCATCTTTAATTACTGGCGCTTACCCTGTGAAAAATAATTATAACCTAAAAAAATTTAGATGCGTAGGCCCTGGAAGGTCTTGCATATCAATCTAATTTGTAATTTCCCGGGCTCCTACGGAACAACTTTTCATCTCTTGCCTCTTGGTTTAAGCCCTACAACTCGCTAAAGCTCAAACAGTAGGGCTTAAATTTCACAGTCAAGTTCTGAAAAGTTTTCCTCCGTCGCCGCATAACTCACGATGCCCTATCAAATGAGATTGACGTGGAAGGTCTTATGCGTTTAAATTTTTGTCGCTCACTTTTTTCAGCGGCGACTATTTATTCTTCACCTCTAAATGGTGCGGAAAAAGGGAGGGCGGTATCTTGAATGAAACTTAAAAAAGCAAAAGCCCTTGCGCTGCAAGGGCTTAGTGCTTATTAGTGATGATGTGTGAAATGTCGGTTGGTGGAGGCGGCGGGAATTGAACCCGCGTCCGAAGACCTTCCCCCGCAGTTTCTACAGGCTTAGTTCGCTATTTAAAATCTCGCCTCAAATACGCCAGCAAACAAGCTTATTTAGAAGCCAGCAAAAAGTAATTTCTCGCCTCAAGGTGCCTTTTTGCATCCACCCCAAAGCCAGCCCTTTTAGTCCACGCCTCGCTACCGCCCCGGGCCGGGTCGATAGAAAGACGCTAGCCTTACGCGGCTAGAGCGTACTCGTAAGAGTCTGCTTTTGTGTTTAGTCCCTTTGGATTAACGAGTCACCGGGTCGCTCGGCCTGCCGCCACGAGTTCAACTATCCCCGTCGAAACCATGTCGCCCCCTTTTATTTCATTTCCAATTCATTAAATCTTGCAATTGGAATTAGAGGTAAACTTTATAATAACTACGACAGGGCAGCAATGCAAGAGTTTTTTTGAAATGACTTGTAAAAATTGCGCTTAGAGGGGAAGAAATCACTGCTATCACCAAAAGGAGAGGGCCGCCCTAAAGTTTAGAGCGGCCCCGTTTTCACAAATGGCAAGAATATAGAGAGTAGGTGTTTCGCTTAATTTGCCAACGAAATGGCAATTTTAGGATAACTACCTTTTGCTTGACCCAAAGGACGCCCTGTGAACCGTTTGAGCTTTTGCGCTTATTCCTCGAGCTTCTTACACCGGCAGAGATACTTTCTTGACCAGAGAAATTACAACCACCATACACATCTTACCTTTCTTACCGACTAGACGTCAGAGTCTTGCCTTTATTTGGCCGCAAGGAGGAGGCACAGCCCCAATAAAAAACCTTGGAAACAATAATAAATATTGACCCAAGGCACCCGTGTATAATCGTAAAGTCAATTTTCCCATACACCACGGGGAAAGGTCTGATATGCAGCTAGGCAGGTTTTCTGACTTCTGACGTAACCTACTGGCAAGACCTTCCCAACTTCTGTTGAAGTCAGTGGCTTCGGTTTTTGCGCTTCCCACTCAATTTAAGTCCCAGAGACCTTTTGAATCCCAAAGGCCTTTTAAGTTCCAAAGATCTTTTAAGTTCTAAAAACCTTTTAAATCTTAAATGCAGGACTTAAATTGAAACGCACCGCACTTGCTTTCGTGTCAGTTACAGCGGCGGGCCCGTTCTCGACTTACACGAGATTCCCTTTTCGCTCTTAACTTGAGCACCTAACAATTTTAGGATAGCAAAAGGTAAAGATGATGTCAAGCTTTTTGAGAGCTATGCACAGGGCCTACGCATCTAAATTCTCGCCGCTCGCCTCCGGGGGGTCTTCTCCAAAATATTCCTTATTTCAACTCCTTCGGCTTCACTCCACTTCGGCTAGCGCCTTCGTTTCGCTCATAAGGCGGAGTTAAAATTGCGGAATCTTTTGGAGAAGCCCCCCCTTCGGCTCCGCTTACTCCACATTAGGCTTCATGCCTAATTCAGAAATCATATTTGATTACAAGTGTTTGCCCTAGGAAAAATAATTACAACCCCAAAAATTTAGATGCGTCGGCCCTGGAGCTATGCACGTCAATCTAATTTGATAGAACATCATTCACTTTGCGGCGACCCAAGGAGAACTTTTCAGAACTTGACTGCGAAAATTTAAGTCCACTGTTTGAGCGTAAGCGAGCCCGGGGACTTAAATTGCAGGCAAGAGATGAAAAGTTACTCCGTAGGAGCCTAGAAAATAATAAGTTAGATTAACGTGAGAGCTATGGGCGGTGGTCGCTTAAGTGGCGATTTTGTGTTAAACTTATGGAAGGTAGAACTATTTTTGAGGGTTCAGGCAAGATAGTGGAGAAAAATTATGATTCAGCGGCGAAAAGGCAATAACAATTCACTGTGGCGACACTTCCGGCGAAACCCCTTGTGGGGCCTGCTGGTGATTCTCATTTTGGCTCAAGGGTGGCAGTGGGGAGAAAGGCGCTCCGCTTCTGATGCTGATTTGGCTATTGATTCAAATGCTTTGTGGATTTTAGAACGAACCCATGATGGCGACACGGTCACTTTGCGTTCTAAAGATGGCGAGCAAAAAGAAAAGCTGCGTTTTTTTGCCCTAGATGCCCCGGAGTTGGCCCAACCCGGTGGGCCGGAGGCCAAGGAGTTTTTGCAAAACCTCTTGGGCGGCCGAAATATTACTGTTGAAAGTTACGGGCGTGACCAATATGGTCGCCTTTTGGCACGTCTTTGGGTAGACGGGCAAGCAGTGGATGACGCCTTGATTTCCGCCGGGCACGCTTGGGTTTATCGGCGCCATTGTGATCATGATTTTTGTGCAGTTTTGGAGGCTTCGGAAGAAGAGGCCCGCACCGGTAAGCGGGGGCTTTGGGGAGATGATGAAGGTGAACCCGTGCCCCCGTGGATTTGGCGGAGGCGCAACTAAAAGGAGCTATGGATTTACCAAAGCTCCCTGAATAGTTTAAGGAAACGCTGTGGTGTTTCCTTAAAGGTATTTGCCGTTTATTTTTTATTGTTTTCTAAAACTTGTTTGCCCACCGCCACAATGGAGGCAATGTCGGTCATGTTTGAAGGAATGATCATGGTGTTGTTGACTTTGGCTAATTTACCGAATTCACTGAGATAAGATTCGGCAATGCGCAAAGAAACGGCGTCGTTGCCGCCCGGTTGGCCAATGGCCTGGGCAATTTTGCTCAAACCCAAAGCCGTGGCCTCAGCCACCAATTTAATTTGCTCGGCATGGCCTTGGGCTTCGTTAATCAGCTTTTGTTTTTCACCTTCAGAGATGTTGATGGTCGCCAGCTTTTCGCCTTCAGCCCGGTTAATTTCAGCCTGACGCTCACCTTCGGAAGTGGCAATGGCGGCCCGTTTATCGCGCTCGGCCTTCATATAACGTTCCATGGCTTCTTTGATGCTCTGGGGCGGGGTGATGTTGCGAACTTCATAGCGTTTTACCTTGATGCCCCAGGGTTCTGAGGCTTTATCCACGGCGTTTATGATGTCGGCGTTAATGCTTTCCCGCTCTTCAAAGGTGCAGTCTAATTCCAATTTGCCGATGACGCTCCGCATGGTGGTTTGGGCGATTTGGATGGCGGCAAAGTGGTAGCGGTCAATGCCGTAGCTGGCTTTTTGGGGATCCATCACCGATAAGTAAAGAACGCCATCTACCTCGACAGATATGTTGTCTCGGGTGATACACATTTGGCTGGGCACGTCAATGACTTGCTCTTTTAAAGTGTGTTTGTAGGCGACTCTATCTAAAAAAGGCACCAGAAGGTGGAAGCCTGAAAGCAAAGTTCCCCGATATTTCCCTAAGCGTTCTACCACAAAGGCTTCATTTTGGGGGACAATACGGACGTATTTGACAAATAGAAAAACTAAAAAAACAGCAAGGACAATTAAAATGGCCATAGATTCGACTCCTGTTGCAAACATATAGGCTCCTGTTACTTCATGGCTTTATAGTATTTAAGGAAACGCTGATTAAGCAACGTTCCCTTAGTTTTGAGCGGCTATTTGGCTTATTCGTCCAGCCCGATAATGGTTAGAGTTAAGCCGTTGGTTTCCAGAACTTTGGCCCGATCACCTACTTTGAAAGTTTTATCAGTTGATTTGGCTTGCCAGTTTGTGCCGTCTAGCTCAATTAGGCCCGGGGCATTGGGGGCCACGTCTTTTATGACGATGACTTCACGGCCTAAATAGAGGTTCGCCACAATCGGATCTTTCATCAGTTCATTCTCAGGTGGGGCGCTGTTAAAAAGGCTTTTTAGTTTCCTTCGCAAAATTAAAAGCGACACCACTGAGGACGCCATGAAAACGGCCCACTGCCCCCCTTGGGGGTCAGACCAAAAAAAGAGGGTGAGGGCTGTGACCCAGGCTCCGAAGCCAAAAAAGAGCAGGAAGAAGCCGGGTGTCAGGGCCTCTAAAATTAAAAAGGCGACCCCAAGCAGAACCCAAAAGAGGCTACTGTCGAAGTTGATAAAATCCATGGGTGTTCCTTCCTGTTTGTTCAGGTGGTTAATCGTTGTTCCCTTTAATTTTTTTCAGTAGCCAAGCCATGTTAGAGGCCATGGTGATCATGGTGTTTTTGGCCTCTTCGTCTTGATTGACGTCACCGGGATTTTCTCCCACCCCCATATTCCAATAGATAGAGCCAACGGTGAACATGCCGTTGATGCCGAAAAAGTGATTGATGGAATCATGGGTGTGGACTTGCCCGCCGCGGCGGGCCACAACCACGGCGGCTCCCGGTTTTCTGGTTAGGGGGGCATCATTAGCCCAAGTCACAAGGCCGACTCGGTCGATAAATGCTTTCAGCTCGGGCGTTAAATCGGCAAAATAAACGGGTGAGGCCAAAATAAGGGCGTCTGCGGCAAAGACCCGAGGGATAAGATCATTGAGGTAATCATCAATGATGCACTTTTGATTTTTTGTTTTGAAGCAGGCATAACAGGCGCGGCAACCGTGAACCGGAAGGCCCCCAATGTTTTCCACTTCCACCGTGAGCCCCTCTTTGGTTAACTCGCTGATGGCCCAATTGAGCATGATGGCAGTGTTGCCTTTCTCTTTGCGAGGAGAGGAGTTGATGGCTAAAATTGTCATAACTGTAGCTCCTTTCTATTGCATTATTCACACAAATGGCTTTTCTGCTCCTTTGGTCAGATTTCGTTTGTTTTGCGAAGTTGGTTTAGCCACCATTTCTTTCAAAGCAAGCTCGTCTTTCGCAATGTAGAAAATTCATTTTGTGTGAAAACGCTTTAAGTTAGGTTAAACATTTTTGTTTGCTGATTTAATGGTAACCGGAATTTGTCCCTTTAAGCTTGCGGCAAATTCTTCGGCCATGGCCACGTCTCCAACTATTTTACCATAATGCATGGGAATGGCAACTTCAGGTTTAATGGCCAAAGCTGCTTGGACGGCTTCCGCAGCTGTGGAGACGTAAGTGCCAGAAACCGGGATTAAGGCTACTTGGGCGTGATAGTTGGCCATTTCCGGAATGAAATCAGTGTCGCCGGTGTGGTAGATGCTGAGGCCGTCAACGCTTATGATGAAGCCCAAATGGCCTAATTCTTTGGGGTGGAAATCTTTGTCTAAGTTATAGGCGGCCACCGCTTTTATTTGGACAGAATCTTTAGTGGCTTCGTCCCCGGAGCGCATAACGGTGACTTGGGCGGCATAATCTTGCAGCTGCTCGGCAACTGTCTGGGTGGTGAAAATTTGCGTTTTGGGGGTGATGAGGTTTTTAATTGTTGGTAAATCAAGGTGGTCAAAGTGGTCGTGGGAGATGCAGATGATGTCGGCCGGTGGCCCGGAGACCTCCCAGGGATCGATGTAAATTGTTTGGGAGCTGCGAATTAAAAAGCTGGCATGTCCTTGCCAAATTATATTGTCTGTGTTGATAGTCATTTGGGTGTTCCTTTACTGTTTGGGGAAGGAATTGTGTTTTGAGGGTAAAATGTAAGATTTGGTGAAAATTCTTTTAGGGGAAGGTCGATTAATCAATGCTTCCTTAGCTTTGTTGGCGAGCCGTGGTGCTTTTAGCTGAGCCGAGATTTGGTTTACTCGTCAGGTTTTGGCGGTAAAAGCTGGTAAGTGCTTGCCGCACAAGGCGTTGGCTGGTCGTGTTGAAAACTCCGGAGTGAACCACCACCGCACTGACGGCCAGGCGGCGGCCGGAATTGTTGGGCCCCGGCTTGGCCCAAGCTACAAACCAATCTACCCTTTGGCCCTTGTCATTGTTAAGCGTTCCACTTTTTCCGCCAATTATTAAGCGGGAAAGTATGGGGTCTTGGGCGGCGTTTTGGAAAGTCTTGCGGGCGGTGCCTGTTTTAACGGCAGCCGTCATCATGCGCTGTAATTCTTGGGCAACTCGGGGGCTGATGACCTCCACTGAATGCCCCTCCTCTTGAGAGGAGTAGTAAATTTTATTGTCTTGATCGAAGACTTCACGCACCAAACTGGGCCGACGAATTTTTCCGTCAGCCACAATGGCCGCCGCAATTAGGGCTCCATGAAGGGGCGAAACTGTGGTGGAGCGGTTAAAGCCGGAGGCCAGTTCCGCCAAGTGAAAATCGTCTTCGGTGTTGACTGTGAAGTTAGATTCTTCAACTGGCAACTCAAAATCGATTGTTTGGTTAAAGCCAAAACGGGTGGCGAAATCGGTAAGCTTTTCGGCGCCCAAGGTGTGAATGCCCAATTTACCGAAGACACTGTTGATGCTTTCGGCGAAACTGCTTCTGAGTGTGATGGCTTGCTGGCCTTCGTCCGGCTCGGTGGCCAGTTGTGTTTTGTAAAGCGTGTGGGAGCGGCCGTCGTAGGCTAGCTGGGAATCTGCTGACATTTCAGCTGTTTCCACGGCAGCCGCCGCAGTGATGATCTTAAATAAGCTGGCCGCCGGGAAAGAGCTTTCTAAAGCGGCGTTCCCTTGGCCTTCATCTCGATAGCCAGAAAGGGCCAGAACTTCTCCGGTGTCGGGGTCAATAACGACCACTGCTGCCTGATGTCCTCCGCTGGAGTTAACCCATTTATCAGCTTGATTTTGTAAGCTCGGCAAAATTGTTGTGCGGGCGAAAAGGGGGCGACCGTGGGGGCCGCTGATTTCCCAAATTGGTTTTTCCGTTATGTCTAAAGAGGGATTGGGGCCCACTAAGGAGACTAGCTCTCGTTTGTTTATAGCTGCTTGGTTTGAGGGAGGGCTTTCAATTTTTTGTAAAAATGTGGTGTTAATTACTTCAACAAGTGGCCCGCGGTTGGACGCATTGTTTTTGCTTGCCCCCATTAGTCCGGTGACTAAAAGGAGCAACTCTAAAGCAATGATAATAGCGAGCCCCAGAATTAGAAAGTTATTTAGCCGGCGCGGACGCAGGCCGATTTTCCGGTGGTTGCTATAGATATAATTTCCCATATTATGAAAGGCACTCCGCCTGTGTTACTTTAATGATAATCACTTTTACAAGGCAATTTTTTAACGTAGTCGGTTGTTTTTAAGAAGCCGCCTGTTTATTAGCGTTTCCTTAACCGACGCCGCTTGTCATTGCTTAGTGTTTGTGTGCTTTGGGGGCATTATGATTAGCACATGCCCATTAATTTAAATTATAGCATAATTATACTTGATTTGGAACAACTCTTTTGGAATAATTCACGGTTGATGCATGAGAATTTTGCGTCGCTTGCCTTGGGGGATACTTCTCCCTTTGGCTTCGCTTACTTGTGATAGATTTCAAACTTAAGGAAACGCTGCCTCACATGAGCCCTTACGGGACGGAAAACCATGGGTTTCCCTCTCATTAAAGGCGGCGGCAAAGTTGGCAAATTGCCAACTTCGTAAGGAAACGCTAATTAATCAGCGTATCCTTAATTATATTTAAAGGGAGAATGTTTGTGGAAGTCCCAATTTTAAAAATACCTTTTGCCGACGATGATATTCAGAAAATATGCGGTGATTTAAGTGAGATGCTGGCCGGTGGTCAGTTGGCCATGGGCTCTCGGGTGGCCGAGTTTGAAGAAAAATTCGCCGCCTTTTGTGGGGTGGATTTCGCTTTAAATTGCGCCAACGGCACAGCCGCTTTAGAGATGATGTGCCGTGCCTTGAATTTAGAAGGGGCTTCGGTTGCCGTTCCGGCTAACACTTTCATGGCCACGGCTTTGGCTCCCATTGCCGCTGGGGCCAAGGTGATTTTAATTGATTGCGAGCCCGACACCTTCCAGATGTGTCCTCGTGATTTGGCTCGTAAAATGCGGCCTGACACCAAAGCTGTGATTTTAGTTCATTTAGGGGGATTCATCAGCCCCCATTGGCGGCAAATCAAAGATTTGGCCGAAAGTAACGGAGCTTATTTTCTGGAAGATGCCGCCCACGCCCACGGCGCAGAAATTGATGGCAAAGAGGCCGGTAGCCTTGGTTTGGCGGCGGCCTTTTCGTTTTTCCCCACGAAAGTTTTGACCACGGCCGAAGGCGGCATGGTGACCACTTGCGATTCGGATCTTTACGAGACTTTGAAGGCCATGCGCCAACACGGGCAAGGGCGACCGGGCTCGAATCTCCATGATTCTTTTGGGCTGAATTATCGTCCTTCGGAGATTCACGCTCTTTTAGGAGCGGTGATGATGGCCAAAGCCCCGTGGATATTGGAGGAAAGGCGGCGTGGAGCGGCACTTTATGATTCCCTTTTGAGTGGGAGTAAACTTGAAGCCCTCTTGGCTCCTGAAGGGCAAAAACCGGCTTATTACAAATATTTGGCCCTTTTGCCTTCCGGGGTTGAACGTGAGCCGATTAAAGCCCGTCTCAAAGAGGAATATAGAATTTCGTTGGCCGGGGAGGTCTATGCTCACCCTTTGCATCGTCAACCTTTTTGGGCCAAACACCCGGAGTTTCTGGCTTCTCCATTAGAGAGCTTGCCCAATTGCGAGGAGGTCGCCGCACGGCAAATAGCCTTGCCTCTCTACCCCGGCTTGAGTGCTGAGGCCCAAAGGTATGTGGTGGAGTCTCTTTTGAAGGTGGTGGGCTAAGGCCGGGCGGCAGGGCCGCCAGCCTACGCCGACGTCGCTTCGCTTATTCTGATGAGAACAAGTGAGATTTGTTTCCGAGCAGAAGCTCAAGTCTCCATCACTCTTGCTCTTGCCCAAAGCTTCTACTCGGGGCGGCAGGCCGCCAGCCTACGCCGACGTCGCTTCGCTTATTCTGATGAGAACAAGTGAGATTTGTTTCCGAGCAGAAGCTAAACTCACGCCTCTTGCCCTGCCTAAAGTTACTGCTCTGAGACGAAAGTAGCTTGTTTACAATGATGTGTGAATCAGTTACAATATTAAGCATGGGGCAGTCTCCCGAGAAGGGAGGTTGCTTATGGAGCAGTTCCTTATAGATGTCTTAGCCAGCACGCTGGCCGGGATATTGGTAATTATCATTGAAAGCCGCTGGCGTAAATAACGCTGGCACTTAAATGAAATTGCCCCTATGGGAATTGAACCTTCCCATAGGGGCATAACTTTGAATGAAATAAAAATTCGAGGGGACTTGCCCCAAATGGCCGGGAGGGTGTAGCAAGCACCCTTTCGGTCTTTTTAATATAGGAAATTTTTCAGGCGTTGTCAACTTGAATTATCGCCGGAGTAGGCGCCCGGCCCTGCCGTGTATTCTTCTTGCCCTGCCCAAAGTTACTGCTCGGAGACGAAAGCGGCTTGTTTGCTATGTTGTAAGCTTGGCCGACAGGCCAAGCGACGCCGGAGTAGGCGCCCGGCCCTGCCGTGTATTCTTCTTGCCCTGCCCAAAGTTA
>CAYJAF010000009.1:0-3859 GCA_964368195.1 uncultured Thermodesulfobacteriota bacterium | reverse complement strand
GCTTGTTTGCTATGTTGTAAGCTTGGCCGACAGGCCAAGCGACGCCGGAGTAGGCACCCGGCCCTGCCGGGTGACAAAAGGTCTTGTTTTTTTTAGGTGAATGGGTCATAATTTGGGTTGAGTAAAATTATGCTGAATTTTTTTAAGAAATATTCAATTGCCAGACCCCTGATTGAAGAGGGTAGCTGAATTTTTGTGCAATTATTTTAGAATTTTAATGCCTGTATGCGCCATAGGGAAAAGAGTGAATGACCATGACTCAAGTGACTTTAGATCGCAATTTTAATCATCAAGAAGCAGAAACCCGCCTTTATAAGTTCTGGGAAGACAGTGGTTTTTTTAAAGCCGACCCCGAGGCTTCCGGCGATCCTTTTGTCATCGTCATTCCGCCGCCCAACGTCACTGGCAATCTCCACATGGGGCACGCCCTTGATGAGACATTGCAAGATATTTTAGTGCGTTATCATCGTATGTGCGGCGATAATACTCTGTGGCTTCCCGGTACCGACCACGCCGGTATCGCCACTCAAAACGTGGTGGAAAAAGCTTTGGCCGCCGAAGGTTCTTCGCGGGAGGATTTGGGGCGCGAAAAATTTGTTGAGCGAGTTTGGCAGTGGAAAGAGCAATATGGCAGTAATATTGTCCATCAGTTACGCCGCCTGGGGGCCAGTTGTGATTGGAGCCGCGAGCGCTTCACCATGGACGAAGGGCTCTCGAAGGCGGTTCGAGAGGTTTTTGTCAGCCTTTACGAACAAGGCTTGATTTATAGAGGGCACTACATTATTAACTGGTGCCCCCGCTGCCACACCGCTTTGGCCGATTTAGAGGTGGAGCACGAAGACCGCAAAGGCCAGCTCTATTATTTACAATATCCCGTGGTTGGTTCTTCGGGTGAATTCCTAACCGTGGCCACAACTCGTCCTGAGACTATTTTCGGCGACACGGCGGTGGCGGTGAACCCGGAAGATGAACGCTTTAAGCACTTGGTGGGCAAAGAGGTGGAAGTGCCTCTCATTGGGCGTAAAGTTCCGGTTATTGCCGATAGTTACGTTGATATTGCCTTTGGCACCGGGGCTTTGAAGGTGACTCCTGCCCACGACACCAACGACTTCCGTTTAGGGCAAACCCACAACTTGCCCTCCATTAAAGCCATTGACGACGATGGTCGCCTCAACCAAGAGGCCGGGGCTTATGCTGGGGAAGACCGCTTTGAAGCGCGGCAAAAAATGGTGCCAGAGCTGGAAGAAAAGGGCTTTCTTTTGAAAATTGAGCCCATAAATCATGCCCTTGGCACTTGTTATCGTTGTAAAACAGTGGTTGAGCCCAACCTTTCCCAGCAGTGGTTTGTGCGGGCTGAGCCCCTTGCTAAACGAGCAGCTGAGGCTGTGCGTGAAGACCGCACGAAATTTGTGCCGAAAAACTGGGAGAAGACTTATTTTGAATGGATGGATAACATTCGCGATTGGTGCATTAGTCGTCAGTTGTGGTGGGGCCATCAAATTCCGGCATGGCATTGCGCTAAATGCGGCGAGACTGTTGTTAGCCGCGAAGATCCCAGCACTTGTTCTTGTGGAGGCAACTTAGAGCGTGACCCGGACGTTTTAGACACCTGGTTTTCGTCAGCTCTGTGGCCTTTTTCCACTTTGGGTTGGCCCGATAAAACTCCTGATTTGGCCCGTTATTATCCCACCACCTGTTTGGTGACCGGCTTTGACATCATTTTCTTTTGGGTGGCCCGCATGATGATGATGGGGTTACATTTTATGGACGAAGTGCCTTTTAAAACGGTTATTATCCATGCTCTTGTCAAAGATGCTGACGGCAAAAAGATGAGTAAATCCAAAGGCAATGTGGTGGATCCCCTGATGATTATCGATCGCTACGGGGCCGACGCCTTCCGCTTTACTTTATGTGCCATGGCCGGACACGGCCGCGACATTCGCTTAAGTGACGATCGCATTGCCGGTTATGGTAAATTTGTCAACAAGTTGTGGAATGCGGCTAAACTGGTGCTCACTAACGCCGGGGAGCATACCAGTTGCTCTTTGGCATCAGCTCCTGTTCCGCAAAATTTGCCCGACCGTTGGCTTCGCAGCCGCTTAAACCAAGTCACTGCCGAAGTGCGGGAGCATTTAGACCAATTCTATTACGACCGCATTGCCGATACCCTTTATCATTTTGTGTGGGACGAATTTTGTGATTGGTATTTGGAGCTTATCAAGCCGGTGCTTTACGGCACTGACGAGGCGGCCAAGGCTTCCACCCAAGCTAATATGATCTGCATCTTAGGGGAGCTTCTGAAATTGCTCCACCCGGTGATGCCCTTTGTCACCGAAGAGCTTTGGTCGAAACTTCCAGGGAGCCAAGGAAGTATCATGAAAGCGAATTTCCCCTCAGTCAACCCAGCTGTCCACGATGGCGAAGCTGAAAGCACTATTCGCTTCCTGATGGACGTAACTAAAGCTGTGCGTTCGGTGCGGAGTGATTTTGGTGTGGCTCCGGGGGTGAAGCTGGAGCCCTTGGTGAAGGTGGGTGACCTTTCTTTGGCCAGTGCGCTTAATGAATACAGCCCGCTGCTTTTAAAGTTGATGGGGGCTGAGGCTATTTTGCTCGCATCAGGGGCGCAAAGTAAACCCAAAGACGCCAGTTTAACGGCCTTCCCTTGGGGCGAGGTTTGGGTGCCATTGGCCGGCCACATTGACTTTGCCGCTGAAACTCAAAGGCTGACCAAAGAGCTGGCCACTGTGGAAAAAGATTGCCGGGCGGCGCAAAATAAATTGGCCAATGAAGATTACATTGCTAAAGCTCCGGAGGAAATCGTGGCTGAAACTCGTGAACGTTTGGTCGCTTTGGAAGTTCGAGCCGTTACTTTGAAAGAATCTTTAACCCGCTTAAAAGAGATGAACGGTTGACCATGAATCCCTTTGCCCTCACTGATATTGTGGCCTTGGCCCTTCAAGAAGACTTGGGCCCCGGAGACTTGACCTCCCGCTTAACCATTCCCCAAGGCACTAAGGGGCGAGCCTCCTTGGTGGCCCGCGAGGCTTTGATTCTCTCGGGGGCGGCTGTGGCCCGCGAAGCCTTTCGGCAAGTTGATGAAAGCTTGAAGTTTGAGCTTGTGGCCGCCGATGGAGACCACCTTGAGCCCGGCGATGTCATTGCCCGTCTCGATGGCTTGGCGGCTTCAATTTTAACCGGCGAGCGGGTGGCTCTCAATTTTTTGATGCGCCTGTCGGGAGTTGCCACGACAACAGCCCGTTATGTTGCCGCCGCTGCAAACCCCGAAGTGGCGGTGGTTGATACCAGAAAGACAACGCCTGGGCTCCGGATTTTGGAAAAGGCGGCTGTTCGTCACGGGGGGGGGCGCAATCACCGCTTTGCTCTTTATGATGGTTTGCTCATCAAAGATAACCACATAGCCGCTTGCGGCTCCATTGCCAAAGCCGTCTCCATGGCTCGTAATGGTCTCCCCCACGGCTTTAAAGTGGAGGTGGAAGTGGATACTTTAGCGCAGTTGAAGGAAGCTCTAAAAGCCGGGGCTGAGCTTGTTCTTCTGGACAATATGCCCCCTGATATGCTTCGGGAAGCTGTGAAAATTACAACAGATTTCCATGCTCCGGCTCCCCGCGTTACTCTTTTGGAGGCTTCGGGCGGAGTTAACTTGGAAACAATTTCCGCCATTTCCCAAACGGGTGTGGATTTAATCAGCGTTGGGGCTCTGACCCATTCGGCCACGGCGGTTGATTTGGGTTTGGATTGGGTTTAATAATGTTGGAATTGCGGGCGCATTTGCGCAAATGTCGTCGCCTTGTCTTCAAGGTGGGCACAAATATCATGTTCGAAAATAATACCCTTTCCC
>CAYJAF010000008.1:0-61973 GCA_964368195.1 uncultured Thermodesulfobacteriota bacterium | reverse complement strand
AAAGCGACTATGGTTTTCACTTCGGGCAATAACTCTTGGGGCAAGTGGTGATGAGGCCCCACGATATTTTTAATGTCTTGGATTAAGGGGTCGTAAGCGGAAGCAAAGCGCACAAGGGCTTCTCGATATAAGCCTCCCGGTGCTTGACGAACTTTACTTTTAATGAAATTTGCTATTTCCAGCTTTAAATCACTCATAACCACCCTCTTTTCTCTCCCTATTTTTTAAGCCACATCAATCTAATTTGTTAGAATGTCATGGCCTTTATGGCAACGGAGGAGAACTTTTCAGAGCTTGACTGCAATTTAAGTCCACTGTTTGAGCGCAAGCGAGTTGTGGACTTAAATTGCAGGCAAGAAATGAAAAGTTGCTCCGTAGGAGCCCCGTTACCACAAAATACTTAAGGAAATGCTAATTAGTCGATGCTGAAAAACTCCATTTCAGTCGTTTTTCAGCGAGACACGCTGGCTTTCGCACCCCTTTTGCGTTCGCAAAAGGCCGCCGGAAGTGAATTCCGGCTGGTGCTTCGCCTCGGGGGGCGCCTGCCAGGCGGCAGTCGCCTTAGCCGCCGCTACCAGCATTTTCGCGAGAAAAATATACCGGGTTTTGCTAAAAAGGGCGTAATTCCTTTGCATATTTTTCCCTTGATTTTTTGCTGTTTCATCAATTATTGCTAGCTGTTACTGCTTTTTTCAGCGGCGACTAATTAGTCAGCGTTTCCTTAAGCCCAAGCGAGCCCGGCTTCCAAGGCTTTCAAATTTACTTCCTTGGCTTTGGCAGGCACGTTTTCAGCCACCAAAGTCGGCCAATCAATATCGTCAAGGCCCATGACCTTAATGAGAGCCCCCAACAAAACGATATTCTGAACCCGCAATTGCCCTAAATCTTGAGCAATTTTACCGGCCGGAATGAGTGTTGTCTTGGGCACCAAGCGTTTTAACTCATCTAAGACGCCATCAGGATAAGTGGCGAGCCCAGCGGCCACCGGCATGGAGTAAATTTGGTGTTCATCGCTGACCAAAGCTCCGGTCGGCTTGAGGAAAGGCAAAAAGCGCAAGGCCTCCACTTGCTCAAACGAGGCCAAATAGTCGGCCTCACCCAAGCCGATGTTGGGAGCGTAAACCTTTTCACCATATTTGATTTGAGTGCTGACACTCCCCCCGCGCTGGCTCATGCCGTGAATTTCCGACATTTTCAAATCATAGCCTTTGCTGATTAAACCGGCCGAGAGAATCTTGGAAGTTAAAATGGCCCCCTGGCCGCCGACGCCCACTAATAGAATACTGACGGTCATGGCGTCACCTCCTTGATGCTGATAGCTTCGAATTTACACACCTGCCGACAATAATCACAACCAAGGCAAGCTTCCGGATCAATATAAGACGCATTATTTTGAAAGGAAATAGCCGGGCAGGCCACCTTCAAACACTGCTTACACTTTTTGCATTTTTCAGAATCAACCGAGCATTTACTTTTAAAAGTGCCCCTCAGCTCCTTAATTAAAACGCAAGGACGTTTAGTGATGATGACCATGGGGCCGGTGGTGGCGATGGCCTTATCAATGGCGGCCGTGACGGCGTCTTTATCCAGAGGATCAACCACAATTAAACGGTCTTGAGGCAAGCCCAGACCCAAGACGACTTTTTCTAAATTCAAAGCCGGGGCCGGGCGCCCGCAAAGGTCTTTTACGGTGCCGGGGTTTTCTTGGTGACCGGTCATGGCGGTGATGTCGTTATCTAAGATGCAGAGGCAGACGTCGGCCTGACTGTGAATGGCATCCACCAAACCGGTGAGCCCGGAATGGAAAAAGGTGGAATCACCAAGTAAGCCAAAAGCCTTGCGCTTATCTCCGGCTGCTTTCAAGGCAACACTCAAACCAATGGGAGCCGAAAAGCCGCCGCCCATACAAATGGTGGTGTCGGTGGCGTCCAGCGGCGGCTGGAGCCCCAAGGTGTAACAACCAATGTCGCCGCAAGTGACAATCTCTTTTTTCTTCCGACCTAAAATGTGCATGATGCCCCGGTGGGGACAACCGGCGCAAAGAACAGGCGGCCGCGGAGGAGCCTCTAAGTTACTGGTCGGCAAAGTGGGGCAAACGCTATCAGGGCGGAAAATCTGGCGTAAAATCCCGGCGTTAAGTTCGCCTAAAATGGGCACCTTGTCTTTGCCAACACAAGAAAAGCCCATGGCCTTAAGGGCAGTTTCCAAATAGGGGTCGCCTTCTTCAATAACGTAAATTTCATCGACTTCTTTAGCAAAATCAGCCATTAACTTTTGCGGCAAAGGATAGGTCAAGCCCAATTTTAAATAGGAAACCGAATCGCCAAAAGTTTCCCGAGCATGGAGATAGGAAACCCCGGATGTGATGACGCCAATTTTGCGATCGCTGGCCCACTCCACTCGGTTAAAGGGACAGTCATTGCCATAGGCGGCCATTTCTTTAAGAATATCTTCCAAAATGGCGTGGCGTGTGCGGGCAAAAGCCGGGAGCATACAGTTTTTTTGCACGTTACGCTCATATGGATAAATAGGCGGCTCAGCCGGGCGCTCGCCCACCACGGTAAGCCCCTTGGAGTGGCAAGTGCGGGTGGTGAGACGCAACAAAATTGGGCGGTCGAAGCGTTCACTCAAGGCAAAGGCTTCGCGGGTGAAATCCAAACACTCTTGACTGTCGGCGGGTTCCAACATTGGCATCTTGGCCAACACCGCATAATGACGGTTATCTTGCTCATTTTGGGAACTATGACAACCGGGGTCATCGGCACTGACCACGACCAGGCCGCCTTTGGCCCCGATATAAGACATGGTCAACAAAGGGTCGGCCGCCACATTAACACCCACGTGTTTCATGGCCGCCAAAGACCGAACGCCACCAATGCTGGCCCCGGAGGCCACCTCTAAAGCCACTTTTTCATTGGAAGTCCAACGGGAATCAACTTCCTTATAAGTGGCCATAGCCTCTAATATCTCGGTTGATGGCGTGCCGGGATAGGCGGCGGCCACCAGACAACCGGCCTCCCAAGCTCCCCGGGCGATTGCTTCATCACCACTTAGTAATTTTTTTGTCATGCTATATCCTCAAAGTTTAAAAATTAGGCCCAAGAAAAACACTAGCTATTTACTATCAAATAAGCTAAGCGCACCCGTTCCCTATTCATAGATTAATTATATACTTTCCCACAAATTGAAAAATCTGTCAACAATAAGAAAGCAACAATTCCAGAGCTATGGCTTCCAAGTAAAGCTTATTGATAGGGAGCTTCAAAGCTAAACTCGTAAAATTAGTTTCCGTGGCTTGACAGTTTGCCAGCTATCATTATAATATGGGAACCTTGTATAATTTGAAAAGGTAAAAGATATAGTTTGTAATTTTTAAAACTAGAAGAGAGAGAAGAAAAATGCCAATGGATTGGGAAGAGTGGCAGAAGAGTCGGCAGAAAAACAAGGGCCCTATTGGAAACAATATGCCCAATTTTGGCGATACTTTAAAAAATATCAAAACCCCGGGCTCGAAGCGTTTATTGATAATCGCACCCCTCATTTTAGTTGTGGTTTGGGCCATGAGTGGTTTTTTCACGGTTGAACCGGCGGAAGTAGGGTTAATTACTCGCTTTGGAGCTTATGTTCGCCCAGTGGGTTCGGGCTTGAATTACCATTTGCCCTACCCCATTGAAAACGTGATTAAAGTCAACGTCAACCGCACGAACCGTATTGAAATCGGTAGCACCAGCGGCACCGAGACCATGATGCTCACCAAAGACGAAAATATCGCGGACATCAAATTTGTTGTGCAATATCGCATCCAAAACCCGCAAGAATTCGCCTTCAACGTCTTTGATCCTAACAAAGCCATTGTGGACGCAGCCACAAGTGCCATGCGTGAAGTTATTGGGCGCAACACCATTGATGATGCGCTGACGGAAAAGCGTCTGGCCATTCAGGAAGACACTTTGGGCACTTTGCAATCGATTTTAGATAAATATCGCATTGGTGTTTTGGTGCAAAATGTGGAATTGCAAGATGTTCATGTGCCGGCTGAAGTTAGCCAAGCTTTCCGCGATGTTACATCGGCCAAAGAAGATAGCGTGCGTTCAGTGAACGAAGCCCAGGGCTATGCCAACCAAGTAATTCCCCAGGCTCAAGGCCAAGCTTTTGCCATTGAGGCTCAAGCCAACGCCTATAGTGCTCAGCGTGTTAACTTAGCTGAAGGTCAAGCCGCCCGCTTTAAATCTTTGGTGGAAGAGTATAAGAAAGCTCCGGAAATCACCAGGCGGCGACTTTTATTAGAAGCCATGGATCAAGTCATGCCTGCGGCAGATAAATTTATTATAGATGGTGGAACTTCGGCGGTTTTGCCCCATTTGGGCTTACGTCCTTTGACTCCCACCACAAAATTCACGCCCAGCACCGATAACGCCTCCGGCACGTCTCAAAGGTGATTTATGAGTAAAGCATATATAGTTATCATAGTTATCATAGCTGCGTTCATCAGCTTGGCCAACGCCCTTTTCACCGTAAACCAAACGCAATATGCCATTGTTTTGCAACTTGGGGAGCCGGTGGCCGTGCAAACAGAACCGGGGCTTCACATTAAAGTTCCATTTATTCAAAATGTTATCTATTTGGATAACCGCCTTCTAGATTACGACGTGGCCACGACCATCATCTATACCCACGACAAAAAGAACATGGTGCTCGATGCCTTTGTGCGCTGGCGCATAACCGACCCCTTGCTCTTTTACAAACGCTTTAAAAGTGACAACAGCTATTCCATCATTGAAGATGCCAAAAGGCGCATTGGCGACGTCATCATTGGCGAGCTCAAAAGCGAGCTCGGCACCCACGTGATGACCGATGTCATCAGCCAAAGCCGCGGCACCATTATGGAGGCTGTCAACGTGGGCAGTAATCAAAAATTGGCCGGAACCGACGGTGCCAACAGCGAAGCGTCAGGGCTGGAAGTGGTGGACGTGCGTATTAAACGGGCCGATTTACCCCCGGAAAACCAAAGGGCCGTTTACGAACGCATGAAAGCAGAGCGCGATCAACAGGCCACGAAATACCGCAGTGAAGGCCAGATGGAAGGCCAAAAAATCAGAGCCGATGCCGACCGCAAAAAAGCCGAGCTCTTGGCCGAAGCCAGCCGCTTGAGCCAAGAAATTCGCGGCACGGCCGACGCTGAGGCAGCGGCCATTTACGCCGAGGCCTACACCATCGACCCCGAATTTTATGATTTCACCCGCTCTTTGGAATCATATCAAAAATCCTTTGCCAATCAGAGCACTTTAGTCCTTTCGCCTGAGCAGATGGATTATTTAAAATATTTCGGGCAAGAAGAACCTAAACGGTAAAAAAACGGGGGGGGGCAGATAATTACTCCCCCGCTAAAATTTAGCGCTCCAATTTAAAGGAAACGTAGATTTATTAGCGCTTCCTTGCGAAATAGGCAAAATTGCCTACTTTGCCGCCGCCAAAATGAAAGGGAAACCCATGGTTTTCCGTCCCAAAAGGCTCATGTGAGGCGGCGTGTCCTGCTGATTTTATTCTGCAAGCAGAATAAAATCAGCATTTACTAAAACTATCGAAAGTAAAACACCATGGGCTATTTCTATTTAGGGCTGGCATTTTTAGGAGCCGTAGCACCATATAGCTTCATGGGCCAATTCTTACTGGCCCATGGGCTCAACTTTGACGAATTCATGCTCCAAGTGACCGGGAGCCCCATTGCCAGCTTTGTGGGTACCGCTTTCTTTATCGCCAGCTTTGTCAACCTCATTTATATTTTCACTGAAGGACGCCGCCTCAAAATGAAGGGCCTCTGGCTCCCTCTTTTAGCCGGAATTCTGGTGGGGGTCTCGTGTGCTCTTCCCCTGTTTTTATACTTACGAGAGCTGGCCCTGGCCAAACAAAAAGAGCGCCAACAAGCCGAAGAAGCAGCAGGGTTGCCAGAAGTTGTTAAGCGTTGATTTTAAATTAGAAATTACCTTTGCTCTGCTTTGCCAAAAAGTTGCTACTCAGAGATGAAAATAACTTCTCAGCAAGGGAAGTAAACGAAGCGAACCAAAGGGGGTGGGTCACCCCCGAAGGTGAGCGGCAAAAATTAACAAACGCACGCCTTGATAAGTTGACAAGCTGAAATATAAATTTTATACTACTAGGTATATGAGAAAAGATAATACAAAGGAAACAGTAGATGGCTGAGAATATTAACGACATCACCGTCAACTATGAAGAGGACGGGGACCTTTTAGTCGAAGAGCTCGACAAAGTTATTCTAAACCGCGGGGCGTGGAGCTCAATTTTGTTCCGCTATCGCGAACGCAACCGCCAAAGCGGCGAATGGGGAGCCCCCAAAGCCACTTTGCGGCGTTATCAAAAATATCAAGGCGTCTTTAAAAAACGTGACGCCATCAACCTCTCTGATGCGGCAGCCACAGCTTTGGTGACGACTTTGAGCCAATGGCTGGAACAAGGTCTCTTGGGCAAAGGCACCGAAGAGGAATAATTACTGGTAAATATTCGCCTGAACAAGGGCGAAGGATTTATATGTGGAGTTAACCCAAGATGTTTGAACTGAAAGTGACGAATAACTTTGCCGCCGCCCATAACTTACGTGAGTTTTACGGCAAATGCGAAAATTTACACGGCCATAACTGGTTTGTGGAAGCGCGAGTGCGAGCCAAAGACCTCGACAAAACCGGCCTGGCCATGGATTTTGGCGTGATCAAAGCTCATTTAAAAGAAGTTTTAGAGCTCATTGACCATAAATATTTAAATGAACTTCCGGCTTTTACTGAGGAAAATCCCTCATCTGAAAATATTGCCAAATTTATTTTTGACCACTTGGCCGAACACGTGACGAGAGAATCCCAAGGCCGGGCATGGCTCCATTCTGTTTCGGCTTGGGAGAGCGACAACGCCTCGGCCACCTATATTACAGACAGCGAATAAAAAACGCACTAAAAAGTCAAAATAAAACTTGAAAATGGTTTCAATATAGGGTATATTACCCTTTTGCGACCATATAGAAATATTTTGCCTCCCAAGAGGGTAGGCTGAAGTTTTGTGTCAGTTTGTGAGGAGAAAGTATCATGGATGCCATATACCACATTAATCAAGAGCAACTGCGGCTTGACCTGCCGACTTTCCGCGTTGGCGATACTGTCGCTGTTTCAGTTCGCATTAAAGAAGGCGACAAAGAACGGACCCAGGTCTTTAAAGGCGTGGTTATTCGTTACCGCAAAGGCTCTGTTGAAGCCAGCTTCACCGTCCGCAAGGTTTCTTACGGTATCGGCGTTGAGCGTATTTTCCCCTTCAACTCGCCCAACATCGACAAAGTCGAAATAATCAGCGAAGGTCGCGTGCGTCGCTCCAAGCTTTATTACTTGCGCGAACTCAAAGGCAAAGCCGCTAAAATTAAAACAAAAAATAAATTTTTTACCGCCTCAAAATAAGGCTCATTTTTTTGTTTCTAATAATATAATTTGAAGGAAGCCATCATGCCTAAAATGAAAAGCAACCGTGGGGCCGCCAAACGCTTTAAGGTCACCGCCAGCGGTAAAGTTAAACGTTCGAAAGCTTATGCCCGTCATATTTTGACCTCTAAAACCACCAAACAAAAACGTGGTTTGCGTTCCGGCGCTTTAGTTGATGATTCTAACGTCGGTTCCATCAAAAAAATGCTTCCCTATTTGGGAGCTAAATAATAGCGCCTCACTGGTGAGCACTTTCAGGCTCACTTGCGAGCTCTTTAAAATGATGGAAGGGGCATTCCCTCCTCCATTTCCAGTTAACCAAACGGCCGTTTTCAAGATCGGCCCTCCATATTATATTTAGAGGATTATCATGCGCGTTAAAGGCGGAGTCAAGACTAATCAACGTCATAGCAAATATATGAAACTGGCCAAAGGCTTTCGTGGCGGCCGCGGTGTTCTTTATCGCAGTGCGCGTGAAGGCGTTGAGCGCGGCCTATGTTTTGCCTATCGTGACCGCAAGGTTCGTAAACGCGAAATGCGGGCGCTTTGGATTGTTCGCATCAGTGCGGCGGCCAAAGAGTTGGGCACTTCTTACTCCCGTCTCATTGATGCCCTCAACAAAGCCGGCATGATTATTGACCGCAAGGTTTTGTCTGAATTGGCCATCAGCGATCCTTCCGGCTTCGCTCAATTGGTCAAGACGGCTCAAGCTGCTCAAGCCTAATAAACAGGCTCAAAAGCTCCAGCCTGACAAGCTTTGGTCGGTAACATTATGAGAGCTGGAAGTTTCTTTTATTTGTAAAGAAGCTGATAGTCATATAATAAGCCTTGGGGCATTTTTGGGCTATTGTAAATAAAGAGGGTCGTTCCGGGAAACCGGGCGGCCCTTAATTCTTTAGGAAACACTGACTTAGTTAAGCAACTACTCTTTAATCAACGGTTCCTTAACTAATCAAAGTTCTCGTTACTTGGATAAAAACATGAGCCAACTATTTGATCGCATAAAAGAAATTGAAGACAAGGCCCTTTTGGCCTTTGCCAAAGCCCAAGACCTTGCCGAATTAGAAATCGCCCGTATTGAGTTTTTAGGCACAAAAGGTCACTTTGTTGATTTGATGAAATCTCTGGGGACTCTGGCCAAAGACGAACGCCCGGCGGCCGGTGCGGCAGCCAACGCAGGGCGCCAAAAAGTCACCGATGCTCACCAGGCAGCTTTGGCCCGTTTAGCTGATTCCACCGCCACCGATGGTCTGGACGTTACCTTGCCCGGGCGGCGGCGGGTGCCCTTGGGACACCAGCACATCATCACTAAGACCATGACCGAAGTCTGTTCCATTTTTACCAAGCTGGGCTTTAGTATTGTCGAAGGCCCGGAGGTGGAGACCGACTACTATAACTTTGAGGCTCTCAATTTCCCTCACGATCACCCGGCTCGTGATATGCAAGACACGCTCTTTATTTCCAAAGACCTTTTACTCCGCACCCACACCTCGCCGGTTCAAGTGCGCACCATGGAAAAAAACGAGCCCCCGGTGTGGGTTGTGGTGCCGGGCAAGACCTACCGCCGCGATTCCGACATCACCCACTCCCCCATGTTCCATCAAGTGGAGGGCCTCGCCGTTGACAGAGGCATCACTTTTGCCGACCTCAAGGGAGTGCTTTCGGCTTTTGCCACGGCCATGTTTTCCTCTGATACTAAAATTCGCCTTCGTCCCAGCTTCTTCCCCTTCACCGAACCTTCGGCCGAAGTGGATATTGCTTGCGTCCTCTGCGGTGGAACAGGTTGCCGTTTGTGCAAAAACACCGGTTGGCTGGAAATTTTAGGCAGCGGCATGGTCGACCCGGCTGTTTACGGCTTTGTGGGTTACGATCCTGCCAAAATAAGCGGCTTTGCCTTTGGCTTGGGTGTTGAACGGGTGGCCATGCTCAAATATGGTCTCGACGATATTCGGATGTTATATGAAAGTGATATGCGTTTTTTAAGCCAATTTTAAGCAAGAACTGATTAATTGCCTTTTGGCCCTCTGACTTTCTCAGAGAACAAAAATTCTAATTAGTCAATACTTACGGAAATGCTTATTCTGCTTCATAATAAATTAACGCATAATAAAGGGAAAGAAATGAAAGCAAGTTTAGAGTGGTTACAGGATTTTGTAGATTTAAGTGGCTTCACCCCATCGCAAATTGCGGCCAAACTGACCATGGCCGGTTTGGAAGTGGAGGGCCTCGGTGATCGCTTTGCCTTTTTAGAAACGGTTATTGCCGCTGAAATTTTAGAAGTGAAACCCATCGAAGGCACCCACCTCTCTCTCTGCCAAGTGAATACCGGCTCTGCTTCGGTTCAAGTGGTTTGCGGCGCCCCGAACGTGGCTGCCGGTCAAGTTGCGCCTTTGGCCCAGCCCGGCACCGAGCTCCCCGGCGGTCAAGCTATTGCCGAAACTAAAGTTCACGGCCATTTCTCCCAAGGTATGCTCTGTTCTGGGGCGGAATTGGCCTTGAATCAAGAGGCCAGCGGTTTGATGTTGCTGGCGGACGCTTGCCCCGGTCAAACCCTTAAAGAACTCACTAAGCGGGAAGACTGGGTGGTGGAAATAGGCATCACCCCCAACCGCCCTGACGGCCTTTCCATCTTTGGTTTGGCCCGTGAGTTGGCGGCCCTTTTGGAGCGTCCCTTAAAGCCGATTGCCACCACAGTCCCGGAAAACGGCCCGGAAACCACCACTTTAGGCACAGTCGCCATTGACGATCCCCAACATTGCCTGCGCTTTACGGCCCGCATTATCTCCGATGTCAAAATCGGCCCCAGCCCTGACTGGCTGGTCAATCGTCTGGCAGCCGTGGGTTTGCGCTCCATTAGTAATGTGGTTGACATCACTAACTACGTCATGTTAGAGATGGGGCAGCCTCTCCACGCCTATGATCTTGAAACTCTGGCCGGGCGGAAACTGACCGCACGCCTGGCTCCCCAAGGAGTCACCTTCACCACCCTTGACGGACAAGACCGCAAGCTCACCGCCGAACACAATCTCATGATTTGTGATGGTGAAAAGCCCGTTGGTCTGGCTGGTATTATGGGCGGCCTGAACACCGAAATAAAAGACCACACCCGCCACATCATGCTGGAGGGAGCTTGCTTTAACGCCACCACCATTCGCAAGACCTCACGGGCTTTGGGGCTCTCCACCGATGCCTCTTACCGCTTCGAACGGGGAAGTGACCCGGAAATCTGTGGCCGTGCCGTTGATCGGGCCAGCGCCTTAATGGCGGAACTCGCCGGAGGCACCATTGCCCGCGGCCTCATCGACGTCTACCCCAAACCCTTTGTCGCCCCCCAAGTGCCCTTTTCGCCGTCTCGCTGTAACGCCTATTTGGGCACCAAACACCAAACAGCGGACATGGTGCGAGTCCTGACAGGTATTGGCCTCACTGTTTCCGGTCAAGGCGATGAGCTCTCTTGCGCTCTCCCCTCTTGGCGGCCGGATTTGTCCCGAGAAGTTGACGTGTGGGAAGAAGTGGCCCGCCTTTTGGATTTCGAAAGCCTCCCGGCCACGCTCCCCAAAGCGCCGGTCAACAGGCAAGCCCCCCCGGCAGCTTGGACGCTCAAAGAAACTTTGCGCAAAGTGTTAAGCTCCCAAGGTTTTGCCGAGAGCATCACCTATTCCTTTATTAACCGTAACTTTGCCGATAAATTGAGCTTGGCTGAAGACAGCCTCTGGCGCAAACGGATTCTGCCCATTATCAACCCCTTAAGTGAAGAACAAGGGGTCATGCGGCCTTTAATGCTCCCCAGCTTATTGAACGCTGTGCGCCTAAACCAATCACATCACATCCCGGAGATTGCCCTCTATGAAGTTGGAGCCACTTTCCTAAGTAACGGCCAAGAAAAACAGCCGGAGGAAATTCTGACCTTGGGCGCAATTTGGAGCGGCCAACTGGGTGGAAACACTTGGGTGAGCAAAACTCGACCCGTTGACTTTTGGGACATCAAAGGTTTAATTGAAACTTTAGGTGAGGCTTTGAACTTGACTTTGCGCTTCCGCAAGGGCACTGCCGATGAGCTCCCGGCTTATTACGACCCGGCCGAAGCTGCAATGATTGATATTTGCCATAAAGATGTGGTCAAACCTTTGGGGCACTTGGGGCGCATAAAAGCAAAAGCTTTAAAATCATTTGGCATAAAAGAAATAAATGGCCCCAGCTATGCCGCAGAAATCACGGCCCAAACAATTTTAGAGCTCGGCGCAGGCAGTCCTCCGCCCTTCCAAAATTGGTCGAAGTTTCCCCCCAATGAACGCGACATGGCTCTTTTGGTCAAGCGGGAAACCTCGGCCGCTGAGATATTGGATGCCCTGAAAGCAACGCCCAATATCCCTCTGCGCCAGGTCAGCGTCTTTGACATCTACCAAGGTGACCAGCTCCCCAAAGAACAAAAGAGCCTGGCCTTCCGCCTGACTTTCCAAGTGGACGACCGCACCTTGACTGATGAAGAAGTAGAAAGCTGGTTCCAACAGCTTCTGGCCGCCGCCACCCAAAAATGTGGAGCAACTTTACGAACTTGAAAAGGAGCTCCTCTCGCCGGATAGCACCAAAATTTGTTCACCGGGGAAGAGCAAACCCCACTAGACAAGGCTAACAGATGTCCTCTGAGTTTCTAAAGCTCTACTATAAGTTAAATGACATTGCGGCCATTTTAAAGGTGGAGCCCGACCTCTTGGAGCTTTGGGGACGGGAGTTTTATGTAAAATCCCACTCCGTGGGTGATGCGATCCAACTCTACGGTCAAGACGAACTGACGATTTTTACCACAATTAAACGTCTCGTTTTAACCGAAGGTCGCAGTTTAACGGAAGTGCGCCAGCTCTTAAATTTAAACCAGCCGACCACCACCCTCTTTCCTGATGATGATTTACTCTCCTTAAAAATTACGGGCGTAAAGATGCCTAAAAACAGTCGTCCACTTGCCAAATCCCAAAAACTTTTAAATGAAACAAAGCTTATTTTACAAGAAGTAAAGGATATCTTAAAACCCAAAAATTTTAGGGACAATGATTTCGATGATAATGAATGACTAATAAAGACCTCGGGGATAATATAATGCATGATAATACCAGCCTACTCGTCAACACCCTAATCCATACCGCCCAAAGCCTTTTCTCTTTAGCCGGAACAGAACAGGGGAAACAAGCCTTACAAGAGGCCGCTTTAAGCCGCATGAACCAGCTTTTTATGCCGACTCTGGCCGACTATATTGCTCTTTTGCGCCAAGAGGCGACCGAGTGGAATAAGCTCGTAGCTTTGAGTTTAAAAACAGAGGGGAATTTAAGCCGCCCCCGAGCCCAATTTGAGGTGGCAGCCGAAGTGATTACCGAATGGTCTGTCTTTGCCTCTGAGCGGAGTTTGCGTGTTTTATCATTAGGTTGCGGGCCGGGCTTTGAAACTTGCTCTTTGGCAATGATGCTTGATGAAGTGGGCTTGGTGGCCAAAAACTGGCAAGTGGAAATTTTCGGTTTAGATGTCAACTCGGCCGCCATTAGCAAAGCAGAAGAAATGCTTTTCAGCGCCGATGATTTAGAGTTCCTTTCCCCGGAGGAGACCCGCAAATGGTTCTTTCCCCGAGGTGGGGGCTTCCATTTTAAAACAAACTTGGCCCCTTCAATTAACCTTGCCCAAGCGAACGCCTTCGCCCGCGACTCTTGGCCCTTAGAATTCACCGAAACTCCATTTGATCTCATCTTTTGCCGCGGGCTCACCTGCGACACTCCACCGGACGGAGCCCGGAAGCTGGCTCAAATTTTGAAAGAATCTGCCGCGGAAACAGCCTTTCTTTTCCTTGATCCAACTGAGTTCCTGCCGGGACTCTCGGAAGTCTTCACGTTGGAAGAACGCCGCGGAGTCACTTACTACCGCCAAGGAGTTCGAAAGATGAAGACGAATAAACTCCACCAAACTCGGCGACAAAAAAGAGAAACCGAACAAAGCTCCGCCTTTGCCCTTCAAGAAAACCAACTCCAAGCGAGCCCCCAAGCTAGCTCTTTAGAGCGGCGCGAAGAAGCTCTTTTGGCCAGCGCCGCCGAAAGCTTAAGTGAAGGTTCTTTGCAAAAAGCACGCGACTTTGCCGTTGAAGCCAGCCTCGGAGCTTTGGAATATAACCGAGCTTGCCCTGAGGCTTGGCAGATAATCGCTGAAATTGAAAGGGCAATGGGCCGCACCGAGCTGGCGCAAGCAATAAGTGAAGCCGCTGAAAGCTCTCGAAGTGCTTTATGAAAATCAAATTGGCCCAACCAGCCGGTTACTGCTTAGGTGTCAAAAAGGCAATGGACGCCGCCTTTGGCCTTTTATATAAACCCGGCCAAAAAGTCTATAGCCACGGAGAATTAATCCACAACGGGCCTGCTTTAGAACTGTTGGCCCAAAAGGGTTTGAATCTTTGGGAGGGGCAAACAGACGGCACCGTCATCATCCGGGCTCACGGCTTACCGCCTGAGCAATTAAAATCGCTCAGCCATATTTCTAAAATAAAAGACGCCACTTGTCCGCGCGTCCGACGGGTGCAAAAACTCATTGCCAAAGAGGCTGAAGCGGGTCGTTTGATCATCATCTGGGGGAAATCGGGCCACCCGGAAGTCATTGGGCTGGAAGGCTATGCCAACGGGCAAGCTCACGTTCTTTCCACCCCTTTAGAAGTGGCAAATTTACCTGCGGCTGAAACCGTTTTGCTGGTGGCCCAAACGACCCAAGATCTAAGCTTGTGGCCGGCCATGGTTGAAGCTGTTAAAAACCGCTGGCCGGAAGCCTTGGTGATCAACACCATTTGCGAGGCCACGGTTGAACGCCAGACGGCTTTGCGCAAGCTGGCTAAAGAAGTTGAGGCATTAGTTGTCATCGGAGGCAAAAATAGCAGTAACACCGCTCGTTTAGCTGATATTGGTCGCCAAGAAAATGTCGAGCACGTTATTTTAGTTGAAACAGCCGAAGAATTGGCCAACTACGATCTCAAGAACCTCCAAACCGTGGGCATCGCAGCGGGGGCTTCAACCTCGAGCTGGCAAATCGCCCAAGTCCTCCAAGCCTTACGTGCTCAAGGCCGTTCTAGAAGTGGCTTTTCTGATTTCGGGCCACGCCTCTTGCGAGCCTTTGTGCTCTCAGGTCTTCTTTTAGCTTTGGGCATGGGGGGGCTTTCCCTTATGGCCTCCAAGCTCTTAGGACAAACTTTAAACCCCTTACTATTCAGCTTTTTTACCTTACAAACTCTCGCCCTTTACCTCTTTCGAAGGCTTTCCCAACACCGCTCACGTAGCCAAAGCCAAGCCCTGAAAATAGCAGATCCCGATCGCCGAGCCTTTTTAACTAAATATGACAAAGCCTTAAAATTTCTCTTGTTTTTCTCTGCACTCCACGCACTTATTGCCGCCTGGCAACTTCTTGGAGTTTTCACCCTCACCTTGACCCTTGCCACTTGGCTAGCCATGCTCCTCTACCAGTTCCTTCCCCGCCCTAAAAAAATACATAGCCCCATTACTCCCCTCTTAACCGGCCCAATGTTGACGGCGTTAGGCGGAGCTCTCTATATAAGTTTAACATTCTGCCCTTTGCTCAAAGACAATGGAGATTTTGGGGCAATAATCTTTACTTTTGGAGCCATTTTCGGACACTTACTCGCCATAATAACCATGAACGATGTCCTTGGGATGCAAGAAGATCGCCTCTTTGGCCGCCCAACTTTAAGCACCATTTTCGGAGAAAAATTAAGCCGCCGATTCTTAATAGCTTTCTTAGTCAGCTGGGCAGGTGGCTTGGCTTTAGGAGCTGGGACAGGAACTCTACCGCCCTTCGCCTGGCTACTCATTGCAAGTGGCCCCCTCTACACCTTTGCCTTACCTTTCTTTCCAACCACAAACGACGCCCCACCAAAGCAAGAATTTTATGGCTTCAGCTTTGAAACTCTTTTAATAGGACAACTTTGGCTCAGCGGAATTTTAGCTATTTTTTTCTAACACAAAAAAAGCCTTTGCTCGCCTTATAAATTGACGCAAACAAAAGCATTTCGTGCTCTAATAAAATATGCAATAAATAAAAATTGGAAAACAATAATAACGAGGAGCAGATCTAGTAGGAAATGAAAATTTTTGGGCCTTGGATTCCCGCCTTGGCAAGCACATCAAGTCTTGCTGGCGAACCGCTAAAGCAACAAGCGAAAGAGGGAAATCGCTCTACCCCTTCAAGGGCAAACTAAGGGGAGCTAGCAGAGAACGCCACCCGGCCCCGAAAAGAAACCTGTTAGGTAGTGCTCTTGATTGGGCATTTACCAAGAGCACCTTGGCGACATCTAAAGTAGATTCGATTTGGGCATTAACCAAAAAAACTTTAGTGATGCACTTTGGTTTCCAAAGCGGGAATCCAAGGCCCAATATTTTCAAGGCTTTTAAGAGTTAACCCTTAATAGCCTATCTACAAACTGAAGTCATTATACTCGCATATTGTGCCTTATGTCCAGCAAAAAATCATGATGTAGTATATTTTTTATTCCTAAAGAGCATATCTTGGGCAAAACGAGAGCTTTGGCTTCACAAATGGGGTGTAGAAAATTATAAATTATGTTATAATAATTATAGTAAAATATGTGTAAAGGAATTTATGACTAGTTCGCCTCCCCAAATAAGCCCTCAATTCATTTATGGGCCAAACAGCAAACGCACAAAACCTCTTTGGGCGAGCGAAACCTTGCGCCTGGCGCACTTAATCACCTTTGGCTGCCAAATGAATGATTATGATTCCGGCCGCTTGGCCGAGCGTCTGGCGAAGTGGGGCTGGGCTTTGACCCAAAATAAAGAGGAAGCGAACCTCATATTTTTTAACACTTGCTCCATTCGGGAAAAAGCAGCCACTCGCCTTTTCAACCACTTAGAACAACTCCACCCCCTTAAAAAGCGGCCCGATGTGCTTTTGGCTGTGGGAGGGTGCGTCGCCGAACAAGAAGGAGCCGCTCTTTTGGAAGGGACTCCGTGGTTGGATATAGTCCTTGGCCCCCAGCATCTACCTTTACTCCCTGAGCTTGTGGCTTATCTAAACTACTATGAAGCCCGCTTATTGGCTACCGGCTCCGGCAGTCGGCCGGCCTGGAGCAGCGAAAACTTGGCCACTTTAAACCAAGCTCCGGAGAGCTCACCGGTCGAAAAGCGACCTTTGATTCAGTTGAGCGTCCCGAATGAAGCAGATGGCCATCTCCGCTTTGAAGCAGAAAATGAAGCCTATTTGTCGACGGAGTCTAAAGTGGAAACGGAAGTGGAGGCTGAACTCGATGATGCCCATAACGCCGAGCTTAATCCATCTCTTTTAGCCACGGTGACCATTATGCAAGGCTGCGATAATTACTGCACTTATTGCGTGGTGCCTTATGTTCGCGGCCCGGAACTCAGCCGCCGAGACAATGACATTATCGAAGAAGTTAAAATGCATCTGGCCCAAGGAGCCCGCGACATCACCCTTTTAGGGCAAAATGTCAACTCTTACGGCCAAAATTTGCCCGCCTCCCCAAGTTTCCCGGAATTACTTGTAAAAGTCGCCGAAACAGGAGTCGAGCGTTTACGCTTCACCACCTCTCATCCCAAAGATTTCCCCCCGGAACTCATTGGCCTCTTTGGCCAGCTAAAGGCCCTGGCGGAAAGTTTACACCTGCCGGTGCAGTCGGGTTCCGACCGCATTTTACAAGCCATGGGGCGCATTTATACCTGCGAAAAATATTTGCGTTTAGTTGATGACCTGCGCACTGCCTGCCCGGAATTGGCCCTGACCACCGACATCATCGTCGGCTTTCCTGGCGAGACGGAAAATGATTTTTTAGCCACGCTTGATTTAATTAAAACAGTAGCTTACGACGCCATGTTTTCATTTAAATATAGCGACCGCCCCCAAGCTAAAGCCAGTCGCTTGCCCGGCAAAATTCCCGAAGAGGAAAAAGGACGGCGGCTAACAGAACTTCAAAAGGTGCAAAAAGAAATCACTTTGGCCAAAAATGCCCTTCATGTGGGGCAAACTTTAGAAGTTCTGGTGGAACGGAGCTCAAAACGATACGCCGGCCAATTGAGCGGTCGGGCTCGAAACTTTAAAATGATTCACTTTGACGGGCCACCACAATTAATTGGGCAATTAGTTCCAGTGGAAATCACTGAAGCTTGGGGCGGTAGCTTGCGCGGAATTTTAAGGAAAAACTAACAAACCGGACTTTTCTTAAAACAACCTTAAGCAATCAAGGCTAGATTTAAAAAAAGTATAACAATCAATCATTTAGCAATCTTTTATATATTTTACACAATAATAGGAGCTATGCAATGGAAAATAGAAAATATATTTTCGATTGGTCACTCATCGGCGACATAGATATAGCTCGCCCGCACTTGGGCCCTAATTTACGCATAGAAACATATCGCCTGATGCAGTTTTGCTTTCGCGATGTTTTAGAATCGCGCTACGGCACTGAAGAAGTGGATAAAATATTTATCGAAGCCGGAAAACTTGCCGGAATGCAATTTTATGAGCACTTGGTAAAACCACAAAACCCAACTGATTTCAACTCTTTAGTCGAGATATTAAAATCACTTCTCCTTGAGCTTGGCATTGGTATCTTGCGGGTGGAAAAATCTCATTTGGAAACATTAGAGTTTGTCGTCACGGTCAGTGAAGATCTTGATTGCTCGGGCCTCCCGGAACTCGACTATGAAATTTGTAATTACGATGAAGGCTTTTTAGCCGGTATCTTAGAATCATACACCGGCAGAATCTTTTCTGTTAAAGAAATAGATTGCTGGTGCACGGCTGACCGCACTTGTCGTTTCGAAGCAAAACCTGCCGTTTAGTTCTTTTTTCAAGCTAAAGGAAACGCCGATTCATTTGCGTTGCCTTGCGAGGGAAGCAATTTGCTTACTTCGCCTACGCCGAAATGAGATGGAAGAACATTTTTTCCGTCCCAAAGGGCTCAGAAAAGGCGACATGCCTTCGCTTTTTTATTCTGCTTAGGAATAAAATTGCACTTCCTAAAGAAAGCAAATAATGCCTCAAGCACCCACCATCAATCAAGAGCTTGCCATTGCTGCCATCAAGCACATAGCCACGCTCCTATCCAAATCGGCAACAAACTATTCTATTCCACCTCAACTGGCCGATTTAGATGGATTTCCCGAGCTCTGCGACCAGATAACAGTAGCCCAAGAGGTTACCCACAAATTTGCTTGCGGCGATTTTGAACACAACATCACAGGCACTGGTTTCACTGTTGGGGCGCTCAAATCCATTCAAGCTAATATCCGTAATTTAGCTTGGACTTGCCAAGCAGTGACCAACGGAGACTTCAACTTACGGGTTGACTACATGGGCTCCCTTTCTGATGCCTTCAATGCCATGATTATCAGCTTGGCTGAAAAATATGAATTAATCGAAAAAAAGCAAACTGAGCTCTTAGAGCTGACTGAAAATTTAAAACGTGAAATAAAGAAAAAAGAAGAAGTTTCCGCCGCCCTTGAGCGCAGCGAAAAGATGTATCGGGAGAAATCTTTCCATGATGCTCTGACCGGCCTCTATAATCGTAGCTATTTTTTTGAAACAGCCTCAAAATTTCTTATGGGCACTACCATCGGGGGCATGCGCCAAACAGACACTCCCTCGTGCTTGGCCATGCTTGACATTGACCACTTTAAAAAAGTAAACGATACCTATGGCCACCTCTTTGGCGATGAGGTGCTCAAAGTGGTGGCGCAAAACATTTCCTCGACTTTGCGTAAATCTGACCTTTTGGCTCGTTATGGTGGGGAAGAATTTGTCCTTTTATTAACCAACACCGAATTAGAAAGAGGCCTTTCAATTGCTGAACGAATCAGAGAAAAAATCGCTCAAAGCACAATTACCACCGAAGATGGAGAAGTAGTCAAAATCACCATTAGCATTGGTCTTTATGAATGTTCCAAACCCAAGGCGGCATCTTGTGGCCAAACCACTTTACGAATGGCCCTTGATAAGGCAGATAACGCCCTTTACCAAGCCAAACATCAAGGCCGCAACCAAGTCTGTCACCAAATAGAACCAGATGATAACCCCACTTAATATTTATGCCTTATTTGGATTTACACATTCATTCCCACTATTCCCGGGCGACCTCAAAAGCCCTGACTCCCTCCAATCTCAGTGCTTGGGCTGCTTTAAAAGGGCTCCATTTAGTGGGGACTGGCGATTTAACCCACCCGGCCTGGCTCGCTGAGCTCCGCGAAAACCTCGTTTTACGCAACGACGGCTTCTACAGCATGGTAAACGAACCCCATGGCCCCCGCTTTGTGCCAACCGGTGAGGTATCAGCCATCTATAAACAAGACGGCAAAACTCGTAAAATACACTTAGTTATAATCGCTCCCGATTTAGAAGTGGCCGCAAAATTTTCAAAAAAATTAAGCAGCTTAGGCAATGTCGAATCTGACGGCCGACCTATTTTAGGCTTGACTGCCCGCCAAATTTTAGAGCTTGCCCTCACCACCTCTCCCGAGATTATTGTCGTTCCGGCCCACATTTGGACTCCGTGGTTCAGCCTTTTCGGGGCCAAGAGTGGCTTTGATAGCTTAACTGAATGCTTTGGCGATTTGAGCCCACATATCACAGCTTTAGAAACAGGCCTCTCCAGCGACTCGGCCATGAACCGTCTCGTCTCCGCTCTGGATTCCTACGCCCTTATCTCTTCATCTGACGCCCACAGCCTCGAAAAGTTGGGCCGCGAAGCCACCATTTTAGATGCTCCCCTAACACGGGCTGATTTATGGCAGGCCCTCAAAGGTGGCCCGGGCTTGGGAGGAACTCTGGAATTTTTCCCGGAAGAGGGAAAATATCATTTAGATGGGCACCTTACTTGCGGCCCTGCGCTGAACCCAGCTGAAACTAAAGCTCTGGGCGGACTCTGCCCTGTTTGCGGCCGCCCGATAACTATTGGCGTTCTCCACCGAGTGAGCGAACTGGCTGACCGAAGCACTCCCCTCACCGACCGCCTCCCCGATTTTCACCTCATTCCCTTGGCCGAAATTTTGAGCCAAATATTTGCAGTTGGAGTCAAAAGCCGCAAAGTAGCTTTAGCCTATGAAAAGCTTATAAATTGTTTCGGGAATGAATTTAACATTTTACTTAAAACAAATCCCAATGACCTGACAGATGCCGCAAGCCCTTTGCTGGCCCTGGCCATTGAACGAATGCACCGCGGCGAAATCAAAACTAACAGCGGCTTCGATGGGCAATACGGCACGATTACCGTCATTCACCCCGCAGATCTTGCTGAATTCAGTGGCCAAGGCCCTCTTTTTCAGAAACGCAAATAAAATCCGCGCTTCCTTAAAGCTTTCATTAGACACAAAAAAATCGCCCCAACCAAAATGGTCAGGGGCGATTTTTTAGCTAAAAGAAAGAAAAATCTTTTTTGGAAATTTACTTACTTAAGCTTCGATCAAACCGTTGCGGAAGGCTTTCAAGTAGCGCACACAACCTTTGTCTTTGCCTTTCAAGGCTTCGGCGGTGGCGATGGTGCCCATCATGCCTTTGTCACAAGGATTGATGATGGCGCCGTCAAGACCCATGGCAATAGCTTGAGCCATGAAAATACGGTTGACGTATTTACGAGCAGGCAAGCCATAGCTGATGTTGGAAAGACCGCACATGCAGTGAACGCCGGGGTATTTGTCAACAATGGCGGCAACGGCGTTCAAGAATTCAACGCCGAAGGTGTAATCGGTGCCAACGGGTTGAACCAACGGGTCGACATAAATATTTTCAATCTTCACGCCTTTAGCAGTCAGGCCGGTGATGAGTTGATCAGCAATTTTCAAACGGTCAGCACAAGTGGTGGGCATGCCGCCGTCGCTCATACAAAGAGCCACAACTTTTAATTCGTTGTTGTTGGCCAAAACAGGCAACAATTTTTCCCAGCGATCTTTTTCCATGGAAATGGAGTTGAGCATAGGAGTTTCTTTGCAGAGAGCCAAAGCACCTTCGATAACATTGGGATCAGGGCTGTCGATGGCAATGGGCTTGCTGGAAACGCTTTGAATTAATTCGATCAGCCAGTTCATATATTTGCCTTCTTCACCAACGAAGATGCCGGCATTGGCGTCGATATAAGTTGCGCCGGCTTTGTCTTGTTCTTCAGCGATTTGTTTGATGTAATCGCCGTTACCGGCTTCGATAGCTTCCCCAATGGCCTTACGGCTGGCGTTGATCAATTCCCCAACAATAATCATGTTCTGCCTCTTTCATAAACTGGATTATAGATTTGATAAAATTTCAGATGGGCAGCTTAATTCAGCGGCCCATCTGCTCAAACAAAATCAATTGCTCCTGACAATAATCATTAAGAGCACTGTCTAATATTGAGTTTACTCTCAAAGGATAGCAGGAGCTGCGGTTTTAGCTGGCCAATTTACGAGCCAATTCAACAGCGCTGGGAGCGTCTTCGGAGTAACCGCTGGCGCCGATTTTTTCAGCATAAGCTTGGGTCACAGGAGCGCCACCGATCATGGTTTTGACATTACCCAAACCGGCTTCTTTCAAAGCGGCAACGGTTTCTTCCATGGCGGGCATGGTGGTGGTCAAAAGAGCGGAGAGGCCCACGAGGCCGGCGTTGTTCTTTTTAGCAGCGTCAACGAAAGCTTGGGGTTCAACGTCAACACCCAAGTCGATGACTTCAAAGCCGCCGCCTTCTAACATCATGCCAACCAAGTTTTTGCCGATGTCGTGGAGGTCGCCTTTAACGGTACCGATAACGATAACGCCAGCAGAAGCAGCGCCAGCGCCGCCCAATTTAGGTTTGATGATTTCCAAACCGGCTTTCATGGTTTGAGCAGCCATGAGCATTTCAGGAACGAAGAGTTCGCCTTCGGAAAAGCTTTTGCCAACTGCGTCCATAGCAGAGATAAGGCCTTCTTGAAGCAATTGGTTAACATCGGTTCCAGCAGCAATTTCTTTTTCAACGAGAGCTGCAATGCTGTCTTCTTCGAAATCTAAAACCGCTTGATAAACATCTTTAATAGCCATGATAAGTCCTCCTAAATAGGTGTTAAGTGGGAATTTCCCTAAAATTTTACACCTTTAAATACCTAAGTGGGTTAAGTAAAACTAAAGGCGCAAATGAAAACAATTTTACTAAGTAAAGCTCAAGCACTTCTGATGCAATTTCGCACTGTAAATCAGTGCCTATCAGAGCACAAAGGAATCACTTCATTCGGAAAGCGCAACCACAAAATTAAAGTGGCAACGGTTCAGAGCTTAGTATTTTCCAACGCAAAGCTAAACTTGAGAAAGATACTACCACATTGAACTTCATTTTACCAGCACAAAATGACTTTTTGAAAAATTTTTCTATTCCACGCTATATCAGTTCTAATCGCCAAAACATATTAATATTATTAGCTTTTAAAACAAAGCTTTCTATCTTCCCAATATTTAAGCTTATTTAGATTCCTTCTTAGGAGCCTAGTTTACTCCCCACACCTTCTTTTAGGCATCAAACATCTATATCGCCACTTATTCTGTCGTATTTTCAATTCTTTACATAAAAAAACCGCCCTGCTTGACCAACAGGGCGGCGATCTCTTTATGGGTGTCGAAAGCGGTAGGCTTTCAGGGTGTGGTTTGATTAGTGCAATAATCCCACCACTTTAGTAGCAATCAAATGAGATTTAGCCACTTCAGATACCAAAGAGCTCAAGCGCAAGGCGCCTTCGGCCTCCGGGTAACATTCGGTAATTATGTTCAAGAAATTCACGGTTTCACCAATAACTTCTTGGATTAAAGATTTTTGCTCTTCCAACTCGGCTTCCATGGTGTTGATAACCGGGTTCATATAGCCCAAGATTTGCGCCGCACTTTTAGCTTCCCCTTCGTTTAGTAAGTTCAGGCGGGGGCCTGCGTAAAGTTGGCGACCGGCATCAGCAGCCACAACCTTGGCCAGACCCACAAACTCTTCATTAAGTTTTTGACGAAAGCTTTCTTCCATCTCGGAAACTGACGCTTCGGCAGCCAATTCCATCATGCGGCGTAAAGCTCCGGAGACTGTGGCGAAACGGTGGCCCGATTGGCTCAAGTTATCGATGAGCAAAGGCAAGTTATTCATTTGTTCTCTGGCCTCGGCCAAAGCTTGGGCCACTTCCACCGGCACGCCGATTAGGGTTTGGGAGCCTTCAGCCAGGCCTCCGGCGAGGATGCTGCTGATGGCGGTCATTTCTTGAATTTCGCTTATATTTAAATGTTGTAACATAATATTCTCCTATAACTTTAGTGCTTAACTTTTTTATTTAACCGTTTATTTCTTAACCGACAAATTCTTAACCATTAATGCTTAACCGTTGAGAAGAGAAAGGGCCATTTGCGGCAGACTGTTAGCCTGGCTCAACATCGACACAGCGGCCTGCGTCAACACTTGGTTCTTCACAAAGGTGGTCATTTCCGTGGCCATGTCGACATCAGAGATGCGGCTTTCGGAGGCTTGCAAGTTTTCGGCGTAAATTTCCATGTTAGTAATGGTGTTTTCCAAACGGTTTTGGTAAGCACCTAAGCTGGCCCTGATTTTGTCTTTTTCTTCAATGGCTGCTTGAATTGCGTCCAAGGCTTCTTGGGCGTGGCTTTGGGTGCGCACATGGGCGCCGTCCCAGGGGCCGTCTTCGGCGTCTTGAATTTGCACAAAAGCGTGGCGGTCAAGGCCGAGCATATTTTCAACTGCGTCACCGTCATATGACACATCCGGGTCACCGACAGTCCGACCAAAACCAATACCGGTCATACCAGAGACTTGACTCGTATTAATATCAAAGTTAGCCCCAGATCCAACATTTAAAATCCACAAGTCGCGCAAGTCGCCAACGTCACGGCCTTCCATTTGTACGCCCCAAGAGCCGTAACCGGTGGGGATAGCGGCCATGGTGCCCCAATCTTTACCACCGTTATTAAAGGTGGTGCCAGCACTGCCTGCGTATTCTTCTTCATCGTTATACCAAACAGCTTGGTCATAATAGCCTGCACTGCTTCTGATATTACCCAATTGCTCATCACAAGCGGCGATGTCAGTTGCCCCGCCTTCTTTGCGGAAGACATAAAGGGAAGAGAAGCCGGAATTGTAATTCGTGTCATCAACATACGCCCAGAATTCACTGTCTACATTATTGTTGATGGCAAAAGCCAAAGCCGAAACAACGTCCACAGAGCTGGCACTGGTGTTGCCAGGGAGAGCACCAGCCCCTATGGCAGAGGTGGCAGCAGAGGCTAAGTTAGTAAAATGTTTATAGCCTTCTTCTTGGTTTGTTTCTGTGCCTAAGGTTGCGCTTCCATAGAAGTAAACTTCATCACCAAAACAGAAACGTTGAGCCGCAGACTGAACGTTGGTGCCGTAAGCAATACCAGCAACGGCTGATGCGGCGGCACAAGTCAAATTACCTAAAGCCAAGCCATCTTCAATATCTATCCGAACCCGAGCTTGGGTGCCTTTGTTGACAGAAGTGATTAAATCTTGCAAGCTCGCCCCGGAACCAACTTGGTAAGAACCCGCCATATAACGACCTTGGGTGAGGAGTTCACTTTCAGTGCCAACGGGGTCAGTTTCGTAGCTTCTATTCCAATCCCAGTTATAGCTGTAGGCGAAGACTTCGCCGGATTGCCAGCCGGGAACAGGTTCATCTAATGTGGGGATACCGCCGCCGCAGCAGCCGGTAGTGTTAGGGCCATCGTGGGTGCCCACTGTGCCCCAAATATCGTTTTTCGCATCACCGCCAACTTGCAAGCCGCTTTCGGTGGTGGCGCGGACGTCGCCAATTTGAATGAAGTAATAATCTTCGGCCGCGCTGTTGCCCGTGCCAAAGTGAATTTTTAAACCTTGACCTTGGTGAATGCTGCTGATGGAGCCATCGAGCAATTTCACGCCATTAAATTCGGTAGAGTTGGCGATACGGTCAATTTCAGCCGCCATCGCTTGATATTCGGAATTGATGATCTCCCGCTGAACGGTGGTGTAGGTACCGGTGGCAGCCTGTTCGGCCAGCTCTTTCATGCGGACTAATTTTTCATCGATAACGCCCATGGCGCCTTCAGCTGTTTGCAGTAAGCTGATACCGTCGGCGGCATTGCGGATACCTTGTTGCATGGTGGCAATGTCGGCACGCATAAGTTCGCGAATGGCCAGGCCCGCAGCGTCGTCAGCGGCGCTGTTGATGCGTAAGCCGGAGGAAAGTCTTTCGGTGCTTTTAGCTAAGTCGGCGTAAGTGTTGCCGAGCACTCGGGCAGTGTTGGCTGCCATCATGTTGTTGTTAATTACTAGACTCATAGTCTACCTTCCTTTCAGAAACCCAAAGAGATTAAGTTTGAAAGCTTTCACTTTCAAGAACAGTCAGGTGGTAATTGGGATGCCCACTAGACCGGGTCAATTTTGAAGAAAATCTAACTTCATTAAATGAAGCTTGAACTTCCTTCGATATTCTTATCGGCTTTTTTAAAAAGCTCTTTAATGTTTTTTTAAAAAAATTTAATTTTTTAATTTTTTTACTTTAGGTTTGAGATTTTATTCAGGAATATCAATATAATAAAAATTAAAGGAAGAACTTTTTTTTGCGGGGATTTTTGAAATAAAAGGAAAGAGTAGCTTAAAACGAGTCAAATCTCTTACACTACTTAAGCATAAGCTCACCAAATGAACGCTAGCAAGCGCCCATGCCTACTATATTATAATAGTCGCCGCTGAAAAACACTTTAAGTCTTTCAGCGGCGACTACATTAAATAAAGCATAGTAATAATGTTTTAAAACTTAAGGAAACGCTGATTTATTAGCGTTTCCTTGCAAAGTAGGCAAATTTGCCTACTTTGTCGCCGCCGAAATGTGAGGAAAACCCGATCGTTTTCCGTCCCGAAGGGCTCATGTGAGGCGGCGTGCCTTGCTGATTAATTCTGCAAGCAGAATTAATCAGCGTTTCCTTAACGCACTATAAATTGACGTTAAAAATCTCAAGCATCTTGTCTGGTATCTGCTATTTGAATTTCTCTTAATAACACGCCTTGCGGCAATTCATAGGCAAATTTGATGGTCTGGGCCACATCTTGGGCCCTTATGCTACCAATGCCGGTCGCCTCGCGCCACTGGCCGTAACCTTCTTTAATGGCCTCGCTGGTGGTGTGGCTTAAAAGCTCGGTCTCAACGGCACCGGGGCAAATACGCATAACCCGGACATTGTAAGGAGCCAATTCATTGCGGGCCACCTCCGAGAGTCCTACCACCCCGAATTTAGTGGCGCAATAAGCGGCATGGGCCGGAAAAGCTTTCACTCCGGCTATGGACGAAATATTGACAATCGTTCCACATTTTCGCTCTTTCATACCGCTTGTCACTATCTGCATACCGTTTAGCACGCCCAAGACATTGACGTCCAACATTTTTTTCCACTCGTTGGCATCTTGGTCTTCAAGGCTACCTAAGAGCATAACCCCGGCGTTGTTGATCATTAAATCCGTTGGGCCATAAGTAGCTTCGGCACGGCGCACCGCTTGTTCAAAGGCATCTTTATCGGTGACGTCAACCTGAGCGCACATGGCGTTTTCCAGCTTCAAAGCTTCCAAAAGCTCAATCCGTCTGGCCAACAGTAATAACGGATAACCCGCCTTGTTAAATTCCAAAGCCAAAGCTTTACCAAAACCGGAACTGGCACCGGTGATTACTACGAGTTTTTTGGTCATGATTTTTCCTTTTATTGTATTTTAGGTTGACATCAATGATGTCAACTCAATTAAAAACACACTTGCTCCGGCACTTAACCGTTTAAAATTACACTTATGCCTATACAAATGCTGGGCTGTTAACGTAGTCAAGGTAGTAATTTCAGCTAAAATTGCCATATCTAAAAAACTTACTTGACTAAAGTCATAAAAGAATATTACACTTTAGAGTATACTCCAAGTCAAGCTTTAAATTTACGCTGATTTATTCTTCAGGAAAATGAATCACCGAAGGTGCGCCACCGTGCATGAGTCCTTCGGGGCGGAAACATGGTTTTTCCTCTCATTTCGGACGCACCGAGATTGGCAACTTTTCCAATTTCGCAAAGGAAATTTTCATGTCCTATTACTATTGACTCGGCTTCTAAGTAGTCGATGCTGAAAAACTTCCTTTCGGGCGTTTTTCAGCGAGGCACGCATTCTTTCGCACCCCTTTTGCGCTCGCAAAAGGCCGCCGGAAGTGAATTCCGGCTGGTGCTTCGCCTGCGGGCGGTTGCTGGTAAGCAACCGCCTTAGCCGCCGCTAAAAGCATTTTCGGTAAAAAATATGCCGATTTTCGCTAGAAAACAAGCAATTACCTTGCATATTTTTTACTTGATTTTTCGCTATTTCATCAATCATTACTAGTTGTTATTACATTTTTCAGCGACGACTAAGTATCTCAAGCAAGAAGAAAGGTTTTAATTTATGAAAGTTTTAGTAATAAATGGAAGTCCCCGCCAAGGAAACACAAAGTTTGCCCTGGGATTGATTGAAAATGCTATAAAAGAAAAACATCAAAATGCCCAGTGTGAAACTATCGAAGTGGCTAATTTAACAATGCAAGGCTGCACAAATTGTGACGCCTGCAAAAATAATGGTGGGAACTGCATCCACCAAGATGACACGGCACAGTTCATGGATAAAATGATGGAAGCCGATGTTTTAATCTTTGGCTCGCCCGTTTATTGGTGGGGAGTGAGCAGTCAACTTAAAGTTTTTATAGACAAATTTTATTCCAAAGACGGCATCATTCAAGAAAAGGCCGCCAAAAAAGTGGGCCTCATCGCCATTGGTGCCGCTGAGTTAAACGACATCCAATACAGATTGATTTCCGACCAATTTCAAAGCATTTGCAAACATCTAAACTGGGAACTTATTTTCAGCCAAGGTTTTGTTGCTTGGGCCAAAGATGACTTGAAAAACAATCCGGAGCTTAAAAGTGAGGTCATAAAATTAGTTGAAAAAATTTAAGGGGACGTTCTTAATCAGTCGCCGCTGAAAAGCACCTTTAGTTTTCAGGATCGACTAATCAGCATTTCTCGGTGTCTACAAAAATGATGGAATAACAAAGGAGCCCACATGACCAGACTGGTAGCCGATGATATTAGCACTATTAATGATGATTGGCACACTTACGACGAGATAATCGGCACAGCTTTAGGAGTCGATTTGTTGGAATTGGCAGCCGGGTCAATCGGGCAGGCCAGAGAAAAAGTGGCCACTAACTTAGCCGGGCGCAAACTGGCGGCGATTTCCATTTCCAGCGGTGAAGGGCTCATCGGTGGTTTTGCCGAAAGCCTAGCTGCCATCGGACGACACTTAGGCTTAGAGGCAAAAGCCATGGCCGCCCCCGATGAAAAAGGCTTTACCGAAGCCAAAAATTGGGGAGCTGATTTCATCATCTATGCCGATGACCATCAATTCATCGCCCAAAACACCAAAACAGGCCGCCAAGCCGACAACAACCCCGCCACCAGCGAAGTTTTCGTTCATGCTCTGGAGCTCCTCCACGGAGCCCCGCTCACCGGTTGCGAGGTTTTAGTCTTGGGCTTGGGCATTATTGGCCGAAGAGCGGCCCGAAAATTGGCTGCCTTAGGGGCCACCCCTTTACTCTTTGACCCTTGCACCCAACGGAGCCAAGAGGCGGCCAAACAAATCCAAAGTAAGATCTTAAGAAAAACTGAATTGGCCTCTGCCCTTAGACAAACAGGGCTGGTTTTCGATGCCACCCCAATTTCCGTGGCTGTGCCCACTGAACTCTGGCCCGAATCAAGCATGTGCGTGGCAGCTCCCGGCGTCCCCTTAAGCTGGCCCACTACCTGGCTCACACCTTCAACAGCAAAACAAAACCGCCTGTGGCACGATCCTTTACAATCGGGCACGGCGGCTATGCTGGCTTACGTGGCTATTTAAGAATTTTTCTGGGGGGAATCTCTTGTTAAAAAATATTTTACCCAAGCATACTCTGTAAATTAATCACCGCTGAAAAACGATTTTAGTTTTGCAGCATCAACTAAACTAGTGTGGCACAAGGTCTAAATAGTTATAATATTACGATTAATCTTTAAGAAAAACCAAAAGCCAAGACGGAATTGGGCAAATTTTTTGAGTGCTTTTGTCAATTATGGCCATGGTGGTGAAACCGCTTATTTTCGTTGCATTGGGGTTTTCAGGGGAAAATAAGCGGTATTCAAAGCGAAAGCTGGCCCGCTTTATGTTATCCACCCAACACTCCATGGCCACAATGTCGTCATAGCAAAAAGAGGAATAATAGTGAGCATAGGCCTCCACCACCGGAGTGGAAAAGCCCCTTTCCTCAATGGCGGCGTAGGTATGCCCGCGCTGGCGCAAATATTCATTCCGAGCTTGCTCAAAATAACGAAAATAAACGCCATTGTAGACTATATTCATCGCATCAATATCGGCGTAAAGCACCCGCGTTTGGCAAGTGGACACAAAAGCTCCCACCGGTGGAGTTGACAATTTCGTCATTTTTCCGTTCCAAACAAAAGAATGCCCAAGTCAGCTCCCGGGTCGACCCGAAGGCCGGTGGAGTTGGCCGCAGTTTCGGTATAGGGGAGCCCACTTCCCTGCCCCTTAACCGGCTCTTCATATATAATGAAGGGGACAGGATCTGAGGTGTGAGTCATAAGGGCAATGGGTGTATAGTGATCGCAGGCAGCTAGAATGCGGAACTCACCGTAATCATTTCGTAAAGCTTCCAACAAAGGCCCCACCACCTGAGCGTCAAAAGCGGAAATGGCCTCTATTTTGAGATCCAGCTCACCTTGGTGTGAGGTTTCGTCCGGGGCTTCTAGGTGAACGATGGCAAAATCGCCGCCTTCAGCCCAAGTTTTGCGAGCTTCGGCCACTTTTCCGGCATAGTTAGTGTCCACCCAGCCCGTGGCTCCGGGAACTTCGGGGGAAGAAAGGCCCGTAACTTTACCCAAACCCTTGATGAGATCCACCGCCGAAATAGCCGCCCCGCTGACTCCCCACCGCTCTTGGTAAGTTTTCACTTGTGGCTTGGCCCCGTGGCCCCAAAGCCAAATGGAGTTAGCCGTCGGCAAGCCGGCGGCCCGCCGCTTTTCATTCACCGGGTGTTTTTCCAAAATAGCCCAGGAAGCTTTAACTAACTCAGTTAAAGGAGCCGCAGCCTGGTCGTTCAAAAGGGGGGTGAGGTCTTTATCACGGTAGTCATGGGGCGGACGTGACGGCACATCAACCACACTTTGATCGGGCCACACTAAAACATGGCGGAAACTGACGCCCGGGTGAAGGCGCTGGCCATTTAAGGGAAGCTCTGCAGCCAAAGCCTCCAGAAGCTCTATGCCTTCGGCTGTGGTCAAATTCCCGGCGGAGTGGTTGCGCATTAAGATCTGATCGCCTTGGTGCTCCACATTGATGAAGTTGAGGCGAAAAGCCAGCTCATTATTACCAAGCTCAATGCCGAGGCTTGCGGCTTCCAAAGGCCCCCGACCGGTGAGAATGCCTTTGGGGTAAAAGCCCATGAGTGACATAATCGCCACATCAGAGCCGGGTATCATTCCTTCGGGCACAGTTTGAGCCACGCCCAAGCGTCCATTTTGAGCCATGTAGTCCAAATTAGGGGTTTCGGCATACTCCAAAGGAGTCTTACCACCTAACGAATCAATGGGATAATCACCCATGCCATCGCCAATAAGTAAAAGATATTTCATATTATCACTTCTTTTTGGTCACTGCTGACAAGAGTTTTTACTGTCAGCCAAGATTTTCCATCACCCGGATTAGACGGGCAGGAGCTAAAATGTAATCGGCATTGTCAAGTTCAGCCAAAGCAGCTTTCAAATCGCACTCCCGAGCGGCATGGGTCAGCATTACCAATGGAACAGCTTCTTCGCCCTCGGCGGCGCCTTTTTGGATAACTTGAGCCAAACTGATGTTTTGGCGGCCCAAAGCCGTGCAAATGCTGGCCAAAACACCGGGACGATCAGCCACAGTGAAGCGCAAATAGTAAGGGATTCGCACTTCTGCCATGGGCTTTAAGGTCTCGGCAGTGAGGCGGCACCAGCCCAAGGCCGGCACCCGTTGGCTGATGCGTGAACGCAAAGCACGAGACAACTCCACCAAATCGGCCAAAACAGCGCTGGCCGTGGGCATCATACCGGCTCCGTGTCCGGTGAGCAAGACATCACCCACGGCGTGACCTTGCACTAAAACGGCGTTGACAGTGCCGTCAATATTGGCCAGAAGATTATCCTGGGGCAACATGGCCGGGTGGAGGCGAACCTCCAGACGGCCGTCTTGTTCGTCTCGAGAGACAAAGGCCAACAGCTTCACTGTGTAGCCAAGTTCTTCCGCCAATTCAATGTCTTCCACCGCAAGTTTACTAATGCCTTCAACGTAAATATCGCTCATCGCAGGCAAAGAGCCAAAGGCCAAGGCAGTGAGTAAGATAAGCTTGTGGGCAGCATCAATACCTTCCACATCGAAAGTGGGGTCGGCCTCGGCGTAACCCAAGCTTTGAGCTTCGACCAAAACGTCGCCGAACTCAAGACCTTCACGGCTCATGCGGGTTAGAATGTAATTAGTGGTGCCATTTAAAATGCCCACAATGTGGTTAATGCGGTTGGCGACCAAGCCCTCTTTTAAGGCTTTGATAATGGGAATGCCGCCGGCCACTGCGGCCTCGAACATAACTTCGACTTGGTTAGCTTCAGCGGCGGCGAAAATTTCGCGGCCATGCTCGGCCAACAGAGCTTTGTTAGCGGTCACCACATGCTGGCCACTGGCAATGGCCTTTAGAATCAAGGTGCGAGCGGGCTCGATGCCGCCCATGAGCTCAGCCACCACCTGAATTTCGGGGTTTCCCACCACGGCGGAAGCATCGGTTGTCAAATATTCCAAGGGCACATCAAAGCCGCGGGGGTCGGCAAAATCACGCACAGCCACTTTCACCAAGCGCAAAGGCCAACCCAGCTTTTGGTTAATGAACTCATTGTCTTCCAAGAGCATTTTAGCAACGCCACCACCGACAGTTCCACACCCTAAAAGACCAACTGTTGTTTCTGAAAAATTCACTTTATAATCCTAACTTTACAAGTTCTAAACTTGAGGAAACGCTGATTTACTGATTTCTAGGCTCCGTTGGCGCAACTTTTCTGTAATTGAGCCATAAGCCCTACAACTCGCTAGCGCTCAAACAGTAGGGCTTATGGCTTTCAATTCCTGAAAAGTTCTCCTCCGTCGCCACAGCGTTCATGCTCTTCTATCAAATTAGATTGACGTGGACGTGGACGAAGCCCTCGTTAGGGGAGAGCCTTGTAGCATAGACATACATAAGGCATCCCCCAAAACAAGGCTGACAAAGTCAGAGGGCAAAAAGGCTATTAAGCAGCCCCCCCCTCAAGAGATTGTTGAGAAAACCTTCTTGATTCCGCGGACTGCTTGGTTGATGCGCTGCACGTTTTCCACCAAAGCAAACCGAACGTAACCCTCCCCGCCATTACCAAAGCCCAAACCGGGTGAAACAGCCACCTTGGCCTCCCGAATGAGCATTTTCGAGAATTCCACTGAATCCATATGGCTAAAGGCCTCGGGGATTTTGGCCCACACAAACATGGCCCCTTTAGGTGAGGGCACTTGCCAACCGGCCCGCTCGAGCCCGCTTATGAGAGCATCACGCCGTTCTTTATAGATGGAGACTATTTCGTCAACGCACTCTTGCTCTTCATTTAAGGCGATGATAGAGGCGATTTGAATTGGTTGAAAGGCGCCGTAATCAAGATAGCTCTTAATTCTGGTGAGGGCTTCCACCATCTTAGGATTGCCGCAAACAAAACCTATACGCCAACCGGCCATGCTGTAGCTTTTACTCAAAGAGAAAATCTCCACCCCAATATCTTTGGCACCTTTCACTTGCAAAAAGCTGGGAGGAGTGTAGCCATCAAAGCCGAAATCGGCATAGGCGAAATCGTGAACCACCAAAATTTGATGTTCTTTACAGAAAGCTACCACTTTTTCAAAGAAACTCAAATCAACCACTGTGCCGGTGGGGTTGTGGGGAAAAGAGATGACCAGCATGCGGGGGCGGGGCCAAGTTTGGCGCACGGCAGCTTGCAAATCTTCAAAGAAATCACGGTCAGGGCCAACGGGCACACTGCGCAAATCGCCACCGGCGATTACGGTTGCGTAGGCGTGAATAGGGTAAGTGGGGTCTGGCGCCAGAACGACTTCGCCTGGGCAAATGGTGGCCAAAGTCAAATGCGACAAACCTTCTTTGGCCCCGATACTCACCACTGTTTCGGTGTCAGGATCAAGATCAACATCATAGCGGCGGCCATACCAACTGGTGATGGCATGGCGCAATTTGGTGATGCCTTTTGAAGCTGAATAGCGATGGTTGACGTCTTTGCTGGCAGCTTCTTTCAATTTTTCCACAATGTGCTTGGGAGTGCCCATATCGGGGTTCCCCATGCCCATATCCACAATATCTTCACCGGCCCGGCGGGCGGCCATTTTAGCTTCAATGACCTTGGCAAAAACATAAGGGGGGAGCCTTTTCATCCGTGGAAATTCAAACATACTCATAACAATTACCTTTCCCAAGCATATTTTCTTGAACATTTTTTTGGCACAAACCAATGCGCCTATTTGAAATAACTTTTAGATAGTGTCTTTAAGGAAACGTTAATAAATCAACATTTCCTTAGTTTTCCAACACAACGGCATCTTCTATTGTCTGCTCATCTTGTTCTTGGAAAAACACGTTAACCCGCTGAGTAAAATCGGTTTTAACCTTAAAGGGAGCATAGTTGGCCTCAAGCGGCATCTCACGGTGCCCCCTGTCGACCAAAACAGCCAACTCAATGCGGGCCGGGCGACCAAATTCAGCCAAAGCTTCCAAGGCAGCCCGCACCGTGCGCCCGGTGAAGAGAACATCATCCACTAAGATAATGCGGCGATCGTCCAAGCTGAAGGGGATTTCCGTTTTGCCGACTTTGGGTAGAGCTCGAGCTCGAGTCCAATCATCACGGTAGAGGTTGATGTCCACAATGCCCAAATCCGGGGGCGATGCTGTTTTGGCCTGAATCAAAGTGGCCAGGCGTTGGGCCAAAGTCACCCCTCCGCGCCGAATGCCAATGAAGGTTGGCGGCAATTGGTGGGCGGCCAAAATATCGGTGGCCATAATGGCCAAAGCTCCGGCCACTTCGCAAGGGCCGTAAATGATTTGCGGCATATTTCAAACTCTCCCTTTGGTGAGTTTAGAGTTAGTTAGAACTTGGGGACTCTTTTAAAGCGTGGCTACGCCCCCAAGCAAACTGAATTCCGTTGGGCACTCCGGCTAAAAGACGGGTGCCGTAAGCCAGAGTTTCGTGCTCAATATAAATAGAAGGCCAAGGGCCAAAGGTAACGGGCGCGCTCTGAAGCCAAGCTGCGGCCGTGGGGGTAATGGTTTCCCCTAAGCTCGCCAAAGGCACCACCGGCAAACCAACCAGCATTTTCATCACAGCCGGGGTCGGCGCAGCTAAAAGACCATGGGCACATTTAATCACGCCATCACAAATGGGCAAAGGGCCACAAACAATGCGATCCGGGGCCAAATCAGCCAAGAGAGCTGAAGCCAGACCAATGTCGATGATGCTGTCTAAAGCACCAACTTCGTGAAAATGAACGTCTTCCACTTTGGCACCATGAACCTCAGCCTCTGCCACCGCCAAATAGCGGAATGCTTTCAGAGCCAATTCTTGAGCTTTTGGGTTCAAAGAACTTTGGGCGAAAAAGTTTTCAATATCAATTAAGTGACGGTGGTCTGATTCATTTGGCAAGTCGAGCTCCAACCCCACTCCCTTAATGCCGCTCACCCAGCGATCCACCACGCGGATTCGCTCTTTCAAAGAAGGGTAAGCAAAGGAATCTAAATAGCCCGCCAATAAATCATTTACCTTTTGCCCTTGACGCAAGGCCAAAAGCGTGGCCAACCCGGCCACCAATATGTCGCCGGAAAGGCCGCTGTTGGGCCTGATGACTAACACTTTAGCTGGTTCATTCATAACTTTTATTTGACAATTTTCAGAAGCTTGCGTCATTTTACCTTTTTCCATAAGCAGATTTGCATCTAGTCAAGTTTAGTATTATAATAAAATTTTGCCCTAACGGCAATACTTATCGCAAGGCAAACACTCTCACAAAGGAGATATTATGCTTATAAAAGGATTTCAAGCCTCAGCTGTCATTGCCAATATGCGCTATAAAGATCGCTTTGACCTCGGGCTTATCGTGGCCGATGCTCTTGTCTCTTGGGCCGGAGTTTTCACCACAAGCAACTGTTGTGCGGCCCCGGTTATTTGGTCGCGGGCCAGAGCTCTCCAGGGGCGTGGCCGGGCGTTTTTAGTCAATGCCGGCCAAGCCAATGCCCAAACCGGCACCGTCGGAGCCGAACACTGCGTCCAATCGGCCCAAGCTTTGGCTAAGCTTTTGGGCTTTCAGCCGGAAGAAGTCATGTTAGCCTCCACCGGAATCATCGGGCAATTCATCAATTGGGAAGCAATGGAAAAGTCGCTCCCCCACTTGACCACGACCTTGCGCCCCGACGCCTTAGACGATTTCTCCCAAGCCATTTTAACCACCGACACCAAACCCAAAACGGCCACCTGCCAACTCGATTTGGACGGAACCACGGTTAACATTTGGGGTTGTGTCAAGGGCTCGGGCATGATTGCCCCCCAAATGGCCACCATGCTCGGCTTCATTCTCACCGACGCCGACCTTCCCCCGGAGCTTTTAGCCTCCATTCTCAAAGAAGGGGCCGACCTCAGCTTCAACCGCGCGACCATTGACGGCGACACCTCCACTAACGACAGCGTCTTGATGATGGCCTCAGGTGCCTCCGGAGCCCCCACCCTCACCGAGGGGCCGCTTTTGGAAAAATTCAAAGAAGCCGCCTTCTCCGTTATGCTGGATCTGGCCCGCCAATTGGTGCGCGACGGCGAAGGAGCCACCAAACTGGTGACCGTTGCCGTCAAGGGAGCCGCCACTTTAGCCGAAGCCCAAAAAGCAGCCCGCACCGTAGCCGAATCTCCTTTGGTCAAAACCGCCTTTTTTGGCGAAGATGCCAATTGGGGACGCATTTGCATGGCTATCGGGCGAAGCGGCGCAAGTTTCGACCCCTACGCCGTTGATATTGACTTAGATGACGTCCCTTGGATTCGCAAAGGCGTTGATAACAATCAAGAAGAAGCTGCCAGTGCTGTAATGAAAAAGCCGGAATACACCATCTCTATCGACTTGAAAGCCGGAAGCTATGAATGGGCGATGTTGACTTGTGATTTCTCCCATGACTATGTGACCATCAATGGCTCATACAGAAGCTAATTAAGGAAGCACTGCTTAATTAGCACTTCCTTCTTTCAGTCGTTTTTCAACAGCACGCAAACCTTTCGCACCCCCAGGGCCGACGCGTCTGACTTTTCGCCGCTCGCCTCTGGGGGGTCTACTCCAAAAGCTTCCTTATTTTAACTCCTTCGGCTTCGCTCCACTTCGGCTTCAGGCCTCCGTTTTGCTCACCCGGGCAGAGTTAAAATTGCGGAATCTTTTGGAGTACCCCCCCTTCGGCTTCGCTTGCGGGGCAATTGCCTTGCGGCAGTCTGCCTTAGTCAACATATAGTTAATCATCTCCTCTTGTGATGCCCGGGTTGCTTCTGGCCAAGGGCGAAGCCGGGGACACTTTCAGAAGTTGAGCTTCAATTTTTGCTCCGCCTGTGAGCGCTAGCGAACTTAAGGAGCTAAAATAAAGTCAACTTCTGAAAGTCGTTTCCGGCGAAGCCCTGCGGCCAACCGGGGCGAACCAAGCAAACAGGACAGGAATCCGTTCAAAAAATCAACTCCACCCAAAAATCCGAACCCATTCAAAAAATCGAATTAGTCCAAAAAACTGAACAGAACAAATTTTTGTCCCACTTTTTGAACCAAGTTCTATTTTTTGAACCAAACGAGACCAAGTTCTTGAACTATTCTCAGATGCAACAGTAACAGGACTTTCACCCTTTAAATAAAAGTCTACTAATACAACAACTTAAATAAAATTTACACTGGCCAATATTTTTGGCACGCAGGTTGCTATAATATTCAGTAACGGTCGTGCCCAAGACCATAGCTAAAACTCCAAAAAAAATTCATTCTCCTTGTTGCTTAAGCCGAGAGTCCGCCTAACTCTCGGCTTTATTTTTTTACCCGTTGCCTATCAAGGCCGTTCTCTTACTTCATTGTAAAGCACCTTTTTACACCTCCGAGCAAATCCCGGTAAGTGGAGTAAAAACAAATGCCACCACCAAGGACAAATTATTGAACCGCGCCACAAATCTAAAAACTTGACCAATGGACAACAATCTCTTTAAATACAACAACTTAAAACAAATTTGAATTGCTTTTCATTTTTGGCACGCAGGTTGCTATAATATCTAGTAACGGTCGTGCCCAAGACCATAGCTAAAACTCCAAAAAAATTCATTCTCCTTGTTGCTTTAAGCCGAGAGCCCGCCTAGCTCTCGGCTTTTTTGTATTTTAACTTGATAAACGCTAGAGAATATTTAATCGCCTTCTTCCCTTCCCCAAAGCACCCAAACAAAATTGACTAATGTTCCGTTTAATTAATAATGTCCTTTCCTATGCTCAAGTTAGGAAATCGCTGCTTAATCTGTGTTCCCTTGGCTTCTGGTCAAGGGCAAAGCCTCGCTACCATGTGGACTCGAATAAACAAGCTGGGCACTGAGCAGAAGCCAATTTACCAAAGCCAAACAAAAAAAATCATCAAAAAAAAATACTTTATACAGCTCAGCAAAAAACACTTCCCCAAGATGTGGTATATTTCAGACAAAAAGCAGTTAAAACAGCAACTTTCACCATTTCCCATTACTTGTAAATTAAACATAAGTGTGTTATCAATAACTAAAATTAAGTGTAATTTTGCATAAATTTTAGGAGAGTAAAAAAAATGAAAAGCCAATGTCCGAGCTGTCAAAGACTTTACGAAGTCACCACTCAGCACCTTGGCCAAGTGAAACGTTGTCAAGCTTGTGGGCGAGCATTTATTATAGAAGCTTTTGAACGACCAATCACCAAGGGCAATCGCAAATTAGTTAAGAAGTCATCAGCATTTTCAATGGAGCAAAATTCAGCGAAGTTGGCAATGCCTTCGATTGAGAGGGAACCGATCGCTGAAGTTGAGTCGAAGATCATACCGGCTCCGTTACAGTTTCGACCGCGCTTCACCGCCGAACAACAACAAGATTCCGACATCGTTGACAATTGGCTTTTGGGTGAAGATTTATATTGGGAAAATCGCCAGTTAAGAGCTGGCGTCGGGCAAAGCAGTGCCGGGCAAGGCATTTCAGCCTCCACTGCCAAGGGAATAGAAAAAAGAGCTGCCACCACCAAAAGCCCGCAACCAACTTTAATCAATATTTTAGGGGCAGAAGGGAAAAGCGAGCCCAACTCAAAACGCACCAATTTTTTCAGCTTTGCCCCAATGTCCGACGACAAAGGTGCCCCGGTGTTTGTTCCTTCGCCAAGGCAACACCGCAGTTCCCGAAAACTTTTGCTGGGAGCCCTTTTGGGAGGAATAGCCTTAGGTTGTGGGCTGATGTGGCTAGGGAGCCAACTGAATTCGAAGAGCACTTTAAATAAAGCTGCAGCTTCATTGAGTAATACCCTTCCCGAGGCCGTGGCAGCGGCTTCGGTTTCCGCTGATTTTACCGCAGAGCCCCACCGGGCCAGCACTTTAGTGGCTGCGTTACGTGCCGACCTGCGACAGGTGAGAGATTTATTGCGGCACCCGTAACCATGATGGAAAACCTTGAAGCTTTTTAAAAAGCCTCTCCTTCAAATTCATTTGGACGAGAGGTTTCCTATAAAAGGTCAGCTTCAGAGAAAGTAAGAGCTCTCGCCCAAAGATTTTTTTTGGACGGGAGCTCTTACTTTGGCATATTCCCCAAATAAACAAACTTGAGGCTTTCTTTGGCTATTTTATAAAAATTTTCCATAAGTTCCACGGAAGTTGGGGGAGCTTGGTATTTGTAGGCCGGAAAATAGCGGGAGATATGCAAAGGTATTTCGGGCGAAAGGGAGCGAACCCACCGGGTTAAAGCAGTGAACTCTAAGGGGTCATCGCTGATACCGGGGACAACTAAGGTGGTCAACTCCACATGGATCCCCCCCTCCAGCATTTGCTTTATGGTGTTTTGCACGTTCAAAAGAGAGCCGCCCATTTGCGCATAAGTTTGGGCGTTGAAACATTTAAGATCGACATTCGCCGCCCCAATATAAGGGCTCAGCTGAGTTAAGGGCTCTTCGGCCATAAGCCCGTTAGTGACCAAGACCACCCCCAATTTTGCCTCTTTTAAAAGGGGGCCGGCGGCTAAAACATATTCGGCCTGCAAAGTGGGCTCGTTGTAAGTGAAGGCAACGGATGAGCTTTTCAGCTTCAAGGCCTGTTCAACTAATTGCTTTGGTTCCAGAGCAGTCAGCTTCATTTGCCCTTGTGGTTTAGCCAAATGGTGATTTTGGCAAAAGGGGCAAGCCATGGTGCAACCAAGGCTCCCCAAAGACAAAATGCCTGTGCCCGGCTGCCAGTGATAGAGGGGCTTTTTTTCGATAGGGTCTAAAGCCAGGGCAATAAAGCGGCCTAAAAGAGGCGATTGACCTCGGCCCCGGCTAAAAGCTCTAACTCCGCAAGCTCCCCACGTTTCCGGGGCCAAAAGGCAACGGCGAAAACAGAGGCCACACCGCCCCCGCCCGTCGTCTTCAACTTGCCACCAAAGAGATTCCACTAAACATCCTTTTACTAAATTAAGGTATTAAACAATTGACAAGTCCCGTTTCTCAAAATAACGCTCCACCCCAAAGCGCCAAATCGAAAGATTAGTCAAATCGGTCAGCCCGGCTTTTTGGGCGGCAATGCGCACTTGCGTCTCCACCGTGTCCACTCCATCCAAATCAGGGAGCAAAAGTCCCCGCTGGCCATTTTTTTCCACAATAATTCCCCACTTAGAGGGATCTAGCTTAGCTAAGCTAGCAACGCGCTCCGGCGGGCTCAAAATATCAACCGAAATAGTGAGCTCGGCCAACTCCTCTAAGGTAACAGGGCTAAAGCGCTGGTCTTTGGTGGCGGCCGAAATGGCATTTTGCATAATCTCCATGCCGACGTGCTCGGTAGTCGGGACAATGGTGCCAATACAGCCCCTGAGAGAGCCATCTTTGTTTTTCAAAGAGACAAAAACTCCCCCTTTATCCGCCCAGTAAACACCATCAGGACAAGCTTTGTAAGGGAGCTCCTGCTTGGGCTCTTCCCCGGCTAAATATTTTTCCAAAGTCAGACGTGCTAAATGGGGATAAGGGTGCGAACTTCCATCTATTACGGTATGGGAAATTGAAGATTTCTTGGCGGCCTCGGTGGAAATTGGGGCCCCCAAATGCAAAGCCGTGGCATAGCCGACTCCAAAGGGGCCTTCATAGGAGAGAACCTCCACCGGGCCTTGCACCAAACCCATGAGAGTTAAAGCTGAACGCAAACCGCATTCCCCAACCTGCTCCAAACGCTTGGCCGGCCAACTGCCCACAAGTTCAGCCGGGCGAGCGTTGCTAATAGCCTCTACGAGGTCTTGGTCAAAGAGCGCTCCTTCTGGGCTGTAGCCGCCCGGAGCTTCCGGCTTCAAACGATGAGAAAGGTCTCCACTGGCCAAAAGAGCAGCTTTCCCCAAGTCAATTTCAGCTAAAAACTGACCCAACTTAAAAGCCAATTCCGGCGGCAAACCAACGGGGTTGGCAATGATGATTTCAGGCATTTGGGGCCAAATTTGGCTCAAGAAATAAAGAGGCACTAAACTGGCGTGATCTTTGGTCAAATCAGTTATGGCCTGAGAGGCGAAAGGAAGCCCGGAAATTCTTAAAACGCGCTCGAATTCATCGGCGGCAACTGAGCGTTTGAGTTTAAAAGTAGCATCTGGTGCCCCAAAGGGAGCTAAAGAGCCTTGAAGCTCCATGGCGGTGTTGAGATACAAACTATTGGGCACATGGGGCTGATGAGGCGATAAGATGACGAGAACTTCCGGGCAACCGTTATCGGGTAAACTCTTTATTTTCGCCAACATTTTTTCAATACCGTCTAAAGTCTTACTAGCTTCTTTTTCCCGCCCTTGACCAACGGCCGGCACGAGAATCGGCGGGTGCGGCATCAGAGCCGCCCAAATCCAAGACATACAAGACCTCCTTTTAAAATATAAGGTTTTACTCAATTATAGCATTTTAATCGGGACGGAAAACCATGGGTTTTCCTCTCATTTCGGCGGCGGCAAAGTAGGCAATTTTGCCTACTTTGCTAAGGAAACGCTACTAAATTTGCGCTTGATTTTATTCCCCAAACTTACGGCTTTAAGGGAGCATACCAAAAATTTTTCCTAAAAGGCAAAGCTTGGGTCTCCGAGGTGGCCGGGACGTAAACTATTTTTTGCCACTGGGCCGAAGTCAAAGGACGCCCCCCCGGGGCTTCGAACTCATAGTGATTATAAACCAAACCGAGACAAGCCCGCGGAGAATCTTCATTGCCCACCAGCACCACCATCAAATTCGGCGGCCCATTACCATCGCAAATCACTTTCAAACGCTCATCAACTTGGCCCGGTTTGGGCTTTTGAGTTTCTGTCACGCACCCGCTGGGCACTAATGATTTGTCAAACATCTTTTGTGATTTTGCCATAAAATCTAGGGTGAAAAGTCGAATAAATTCGTAATCGTCATTACTTAGCTCTTCCCCTAAGAGCTCTTTTTCCGCCAGAGCCAAACAGCGCTCCAAGCGTTTTTGAAAACGACTCAATGCACCGTCAGATTTTAAATCTTCCGCAAACAAACCGTAAGTCTCATATATTTTAGCTAAATAAAGTGTGAGAGAGAGCATCTCTTGCCAAAAGGCAATATTAGGTTCTACGAACCCCTTCACCAAAGGAGCCGGCTCTGCGGTGTCCCGTTGCGGCTTAGCCCGGGGTTTTTCTTGAGATTTATCGTCAGTGCGAGGAGCAAAGCTTTGAACTTCACCGCTATAGAGGCTAAAACTGCTTTCGCTTGGTATCGGGGCAAAGCTCTGAGAGGCGCCTGTTAAATTTGAAAGCGTTGCTGAGTTTAAACTCCCCGGCGATTCCTTTTGGGCCTCAAGCTGAGTCCAAGACCCGATTGTCTGTTCCAATTGGCGGGCTTGGAATGATTTATTTTGCATATATAGCGGATAGTTAGCGGCAAAACTAACAAGCAGAGAATCCCAGATCGCCAAATACCAAGCATCTTGATAACGTGAAAGCAGCAGAGGTGATTCAGATTTAGCAGCCAAACGCAAATCATCAACTAAACGAAGAAGATCAGTAGAAGCCAAGCGAATGAGATCACGCGAGGCTTTGTTTTCTAAAACCTCTTCCTCCCCAACTGTTTGCACAGCCATTTGCCGAGCCACTTGTTTGCGAGCATATTCTTGCCCTAAAAAAACAGGCAACCAAAGGCTGGAAAAGTTGGCAGGCACAAATTCCCGCTCCCCTTCGCGATAAGTCAACTCTTCAATTAAAACATCTGTCAAGCTGAGGCGGCGCGGAAAAATAGGAAGCACTGTCGGGCGATGTAGGGTGTGGTTAAAATGGTGGCCTAAAGGCGTTTTAAAATTTGCCCCGGCATTTAAAAGACGCATTAAGATTTCTTCATTAGCTGAAGTTTCAGCAGTAAATACCGGCACTTCTGCTTCTTTCATCAAAAACGGGAGCCATTGAACATAGGTGATATTATCCGCAGCTCCTTGAAAAAACTGCGTAATATCCATGATTTTTTGCCAGCGCTGGTGGGCTCCTTGGCTTGCGGCCGCCTTGCTTTCCGCTTTATTTAAATCAACCACCGCTGTTACGGGAACTTGTCCACTGGGCAAGGCCTGCTCCGCCAACTGATGCTTCATTGCCTCTTTGTCTCGCTCTGGCTCATAGCTCAAAGCCAAAGACCAATTGAGAGCGTCAGCTAAGGATTCTTTAGCGGCCAAGCTCCAGCCGTAATAAGTCAGCCAGGTCATAGCCCTGTAATAGCTGCGGATTTGTCCATCTAGGGCATAGTGACCTTGTGGCCGGAACAGACGATAATCCAGCTCAAGCTCACCGGTGCTAGGGCTTAAACCCAATAAGTTGGGAGCTGTAATTTCAGCTTGAAAAACGCGTTCCAACTCCCATTGGACTAAAGTTCTAGTGTAGGGGCTCCAGTCCCCTTGATATTCAGCTAGTAATTTTAAAGCATTAGCAAAACTATCAGAAGCTTCACCAGGGCTATTTCCACCCAGTGGCCACTGTCCATTACGAATTAAGATTAAAGGCACCGCAAGTTGCCCCAAAAGTCTTTCCCAATTGGCAAAACTGCTGGGGCTCTCACTTTTTTGCCGCAAAATTTTAGCATTACGATAGAGCTGAGCCAGGAATAGTTCCACCTGCTCACTTAAATAATTTTGCTCCAATTGTTGCCAGCGGATGTTTTGGTAGCGAGCAAAAGCGTGGAGGATGACATCAGGGCCTATGTAACGGCTATGATGTGCTTGTCGGCTTGATTCAAAGGCCGGCCCGCTCAATGCCTCGAAATTAGCCAGCATTTCATCATGAGCTTCATTGTCTCCCCCGGGCAAAAGAAAAAATTTTTTCGGTAAAATTAAAAAGCGGTTTTGCTCTAAAAATTTTCTTTGCCCTGGTGTCAAAGGGCCGATAAATTCTGAAACTTCTTTAAAATTAACAGCTTCAGCCAAAGGGAAAGGAGTTTCGCTATATTTGAACGCCGAAGGGGGCAAGAGCTTTTTAAGCGCCGGAAGCTCGACGGGAAGGGATTTGATTTCTTTTAAAGTGACTGGTTGAACGGCACAAAGCTCTGGAATGAAAAGAAAATTGAAGCCAAAGAGCGTTAACAAAAACCCTTTAAGCATTATTGAAAAAACGTATTTCATGCTTTTACCGTAACAAATCAAACATTTAAGGAAACGCTTGTTTATTCTGCAAGCAGAATAAATCAACAAGGCACGCAGCCTTTCGTGAACCCTTCGGGACGGAAAACCATGGGTTTTCCTCTCCTTAAGGCTTGCGGCAAAGTAGGCTAATTTGCCTACTTTGCTAAAGAAACGCTGATAAACAAGCGTTTCTTTAAGCTTTCAAGAGTTCATCAACCCACTGAGGGACAACTTCCGTGGCCGGCCCGTAATAAGCTTGGTCGAAAACGCTGGCATAACGTGAATTTTCCAAGTTGAGCTCCACAGTTTGTGCGCCGGATAATTTAGCCTCTTGCACAAAAGCAGCCGCCGGCATAACATCACCGGAAGTGCCGATGGAAACAAAAATTTCAGCTTGGCCCAAAAGATGATAAACTTCATCCAAACAAAGGGGCATTTCCTCAAACCAAACAATATGCGGGCGCAAAACACCAACTTCTAAGCACTGAGGACAGGCATCTTGCGGGCCCAGATCATCGGCCCAAGGGCTGACAGCTCGGCAACTTTGGCAACGTGCTTTCAGGTGCTCTCCGTGAAGATGAATTAAATTCTTGCTTCCGGCCCGCTCGTGGAGGTCGTCTACATTTTGCGTGATAATCCAAACAGGTTCCGGCCATTTGGCCTCAAGATGCGCCAGAGCTAAATGGGCGGCGTTGGGCTTTACCTCAACATTTTTCAGTTCCTGCCGCCTCAAGTTATAAAAATTATAAACTCGCAAGGGGTCTCGTTTAAAACCGCCTGGCGTGGCAACGTCTTCAATGCGCTCTTGGGCCCATAAGCCATCGGAGTCTCGAAAGGTGGCCAAACCGCTCTCGCGACTTATGCCGGCACCCGTTAAAATCACTATCATATTTTTCTCCGCCAACTTATAGCTCAATTTCATTAAGGCAGTTTTTAAGGAAACGTTGATTAATCATTATTATATCTTTGCTGAGAGCTCAAGACAAGAGTTATTTCTCCCCCATCAAACCGGCGCATCTAATTTTTTCAACTTTGAAATTTTCTGCCAAGACAAACCATTGCAATAATTTACAAATGGAATTTAAAATCTATCATGAATTATACGGCGACCCAAGGAAAACTTTTCAGAAATTGACTGCGAAATTTAGGCCTTACTGTTCGAGCGAGGCGAGCCCGCGGCTTAAATTGCAGGCAAGATGATGAAAAGTTCTTCCATAGGAGCCTAAAAAATAACAAATTAGATTGACGTGTTCTTTAAGCTTGTAGCCACTCAAGGTTTTGGGGTATAATATAAAGTTGGCTACTATTGAAGATAATTTGGCCAACAGAAGTGGTGCTTAAAATGAGCGCAAAAAAATCAAAACGTCACCAGGCTGAACAAGAGAGCACGCAAATTGCTCAAAATGCTTACGGCCCGGCTTCGGTAAATTTAAAAATAGTGGAACGACTATTGGGGGTTACGGTTTGGCAACGGAGCCATGAAGTCCACCTCAAAGAGGGAAAGCCGGAGAGCTTGGCAGCCGCCCAAAAAGTTTTAGATGCTTTGAGCTTCTTGGCCTCAAGCGGGCACAGCCCGTCTGAATGGGACGCTGAGTGTCTAGTGAACTTAGCTTTAAAGAATCCGAGCCTCGATTTACTTAACTACTTGAATTCGCCGCTAGAATTGGCTTTGAGCAATAAAAAAATCTGGCCCAAAACCATAGCCCAGCGTCATTACCTGACCACCATAAAGGCCAACGATTTAGTCTTTGGCTTGGGCCCGGCCGGCACGGGCAAAACCTATTTAGCAGTTGTTATGGCTGTGGCCGCCCTAGGTGAAGGCAAGGTCTCTCGTTTAATTTTGACCAGGCCAGCAGTGGAAGCAGGCGAGAAACTCGGGTTTTTGCCGGGTGATTTAGCCGAGAAAGTCGACCCCTATTTGCGCCCTCTCTATGATGCTTTAGGGGATTTGCTGTCTTATGAAAAATTTGTTAAACTCACCGAGCGACGCATCATCGAGGTTGCCCCTTTAGCTTTTATGCGTGGGCGCACCTTAAGCGATGCCTTCGTTATTTTAGATGAGGCCCAAAACTGCACCCGCGAACAGATGAAAATGTTTCTGACCCGCCTGGGGCCGGGCTCAAAGGCCGTAGTCACCGGGGATCCCGGCCAGAGTGATTTACCAGGCGGCCAACCGCAAGGTCTCAATGAGGCCACAAAATTATTACAAAATATTGAAGACATAGCCTTCTGCCACTTCACCGGTGGCGACGTTGTGCGGCACCGATTAGTGCGAAAGATTATTGCGGCCTACGAAAGTGCCGGTCTATAGGAAAGTGCTAATTTATTCTAAAACAGAATAAGTTAGCAAGACACGCCGCCTCAATGGCTTTCTTCTCATTAAGGGGTGCGGCGAAGTTGGCAAATTGCCAACTTTGCAAAGGAAACGCTATTAAACATACGTTTCCTAAAATATAGTTATGAATTAAGGCGAAAATCATATAATGGAAAAAGCAAAACCCTCCCGCCACGCAGAGATGACGAAAGCTTTAAAATCTCGTCAGCAACAAATGAACTCTCTGCCTGTTTTCTACCGTTTAGCCAAGCATTTCAAGTGGCTTTTCAGCAAAGAAATGGTGGCGCAATTTATATTGGTATCTCTTCTAACCACGGTGGTAGTCCTTTTGGCCGTCCCCTCTCCGACAAATTACCAAGCCGGAGAAGTGGCGAAGTTTACCGTCCGGGCCGACCATGCCTTTCGTCTTCCTGACCCCATAACCACGGAAAAAGAACAACGCAAAGCCGCCCTTTCTGTGCCGGTAGCCCTTGTTTTAGACGACCAAGCCAACCTCATGCGGGAAAAAGAGACCAAATGGGTGTTTCAACAAGGACGAGATCTTCTGGCCCGTCAAGCTGCCGGGCTCACGCCGGGGGAAGCCCAAAACTGGCAACTTAATTTTAGGGAATTGCAGAAAATATTCACCCAAATCCTTAACCTTGCGCCGGATTCTCCACTTTGGGCCGAGCTTGTTCAGTTAAAATTCAGCCCCCAAGTGGAGGCTATCGCCTTTGAATTGAGCCACGAAGCTTTGCGGCAAGGGATTTTGGATAGCTCCAGCCCCTTTAGAGACCAAAGTAACACAAGTAAAGTAGCGACGGTGCGCCTGGCTTCCAGTGGGCAAGAATACGTCATTCCGCAAGCAACTCATCTCTTTGACCCTAAAGCCGCTGCCCGTTTTTTGGCCATGCGTGTTTTTTCCATTGCTCCGCGCCTGACCCCACTTGAAAGCAATGCCATTTTAACCTTGGCCCAAAGCCTGACCAGACCGAACTTATCGCTTTCCGCCGCTGAGATGGAAAAAAGAATCACCGCCGCTCAAGAAGCTGTGGGCATTTCTTATTTTGATGTGCGAGCTGGAGAAGTCATTGTGCGAGAAGGCTCTATCATCACCCCGGAAGCGGCGGCTAAGATACAAGCTATGCGCGGGCCGGTGGCCGGTTTCGATTGGTTTTTGCAAGTCTTAGGCTTTTTCGTGGGACTTTTTGTTTTTTTCAACGCCAGTTTGGTTTTGGCCTACCTTGGCTTTAAAAATCGTTCCGAACCTATTTCTATTTCCGAGCAGGCCTTTTTGACAGTCCTTTTAATGCTGGTGGCGATTTTAGCCTATAGCTCTCAAGTTTTAGGTGCCTCTTTGACTTGGGATTTTGATTTTGTCAGTAGCCTGACAATATTCTACGCCGTGCCGATCCCCATGGCCACCATGCTTGTTGCCATTTTCTTCGGAGTGCGCAAGGCTTCCTTCATGGCTCTTTTCGGAGCAGTTGTGGCCACCATGGTAAGCCCATCTGAAATGCGCTTCAGCACCTTCTTTTACTGCTACAACGGGGCCATTGCAGCAGCTTGGTGCTTAAGGCACATGAATGAACGCAGCCACTTGATTAATGCGTTTTTCTGGGTGATGATCGTCAATATGCTGACCTTGTTGGGCCTGACTCTCTTCACCGAAGCTCCCTGGGGCCAAGAGACGCTCTATAACTTTCTGGCCGCCGGGCTATGCGCATTTTTATCGGCCATTATGGCCAGCGGTTTAATTGCCCTGGTTGAAGTTGCTTTTGGTTTTAACACTGATTTCAAGCTCTTGGAACTAAGCAATCTCGACCGCCCCATGTTGCGAGATCTCATGCTCCAAGCTCCCGGCACCTATCACCACTCGGTGATTGTGGGCACAATGGTGGAAGCTGCGGCCGAGGCCATCGGGGCCAACCCTCATTTGGCTAAAGTCGGGGCTTACTATCACGACATCGGTAAGATGAAAAAACCCCTCTATTTTGTGGAAAATCAAAAGGGAGAAAACCGCCACGACACCTTGGCTCCTTCAATGAGTGCCCTAATTCTCATTGGCCATGTGCGCGAAGGGGCCGAATTGGCCAGGGCCAACGGGCTTCCGGCCCGAGTGGTGGATATTGTCGAGCAACACCACGGCACCAGCTTAATGAGTTTCTTTTACCACAAGGCCAAAGAACAACGCCAAGAAGGGCAACCCGAGGTCAATGAAAGTGACTACCGCTACCCCGGGCCCAAGCCCAAATCAAAAGAAGCCGGCATCGTCATGCTCGGTGATATTTGCGAGGCGGCCACTCGCTCTTTGTCATCACCCACCCCAACGAAAATAAACAACATGGTGCGCCAATTGGTCAACCAAATTTTCAGCGACGGGCAACTGGATGACTGCGCCCTCAGGACATCTGAAATATCTGAAATTATCAATACTTTCACTAATATCTTAGTGGGCATATACCACCAGCGAGTGGCCTATCCCACGGCTGAAAAAGAAACAAACGAACCGCCAAAATCCATCATGCTGGATAACAAAGGAGAGGCCCTAAGGGAAATTTATGGCCATTTACCTATCGAATCGGCAAAAGGCACTACCCATTAACCGGGGGAAACTCCTACGTCGTGTTTTGAAAATTTTAAAAGAATTGAACCTAGCTGATGCTGAGCTCTCAATCAGTGTTATTTCCGATGAAGAAATGCGCGAAATTAATCGCCAATACCGAGGGCGCGACAAGCCGACCAACGTCTTGTCTTTTGCCCAAGATGACGCCGGGGCCAACTACGACGGGATTCCGACTCCTAAAGGCGCCCCACGCATTTTGGGTGACGTGATTTTAGCGGCTGAAACAGTTCAAAGGGAAGCTGGCGAACTCGGCTACACCGACCAAGAGATGTTCTATTTTTACTTAATTCACGGGCTCCTTCACCTAATTGGCTACGATCACGAATTGGGTGAAGATGAGGCTAAACGCCAAGAAGCTGAAACCGAAAGGCTTTGGCAACTCATTGATCATGAGATGTGATATTTGGGCATGAGATGTGATATTTTGGGAAGTTTTTTGGAAAAATTTCTCCGGCCGAAATCTACGGAAATGCTGATTTATTAGCGTTTTCCTACCGATAACTAATTATTTTAAAGACTAAATCTTCCAAGATAAAAGATGGCGGGGTGCTGGTGGTTACCAGGGCTCGGTGGGCGTCTTCAAGGGCGGCAAGGGCGTTGCGCAGTTGTTGCCAAGACCAATCACCTGTAGCATTCTGTGTCTTTTTCAGCACAAAGGGGTGGATGCCTAAGCTTGCGGCTTCACTTTGATCAAGGTGGTTTGAGCCCGAAGATCTTTGACGTGTTTTGATGGCCAAAAGCAAGCGAAATTGGCGCACCATCATAGCTAAAATCGGCAGGTGGTGCTCATTTTCCAAAAGCTTACGCACAATAATCAGAGCTTCAGAGAGCTGGCGAGCTGACAACGCGTCACCCAAGGCAAAGACATTGCCGCCCGGGGCGATGCTCACCATTGAACGCACCAGCTCCTCGGTTAGTTGGCCCCCGGCGCCCAGATAGAGGCTCAGTTTTTCGGCTTCGTTAGCCAGACCCTCCAAGTTACTCCCTCCCGGCTCGTTACTCCCGGCTTGCTCAATGATAAGGTTACACAAAGACGGGGTAGCCTTTATCTGGCGTGCTTTAAATTCAGCCATTAGCCAAGTGGTCAGGGCATTTCCTTTAGGCACTTGGCAATCAACTTCCAACTTGGCCGCTTTTACCTTTTTAAAAAATCCCAAGCGTCCATCAATTTTATCCAACACCAAAATAATGGTATTATCAGGCGAAGGATTGCCCATATATTTTAGCAAAACCTCCCAGTCATCATTCTTCTTCTTCTTTTCCTTCTTCTCCTTCTCCTCTTTCTCCTCCTTAAAATTTGGATTTTTAGCCACAATAATACGGGGAGGCTGGCCAAAGGCCGAACTATAGACGGCCTCGACTAAATCTTTGGCTTGCCCGGCTTCCAAGGTCAAAAGCTGGTAATTAAAATCGCGAAAAGAAGGAGCCACGGCGTCACTCGCAGCGGCCAAACAACGTTGAACGGCAGCGGGCTCTCCACCGGTGATGAGGTAGAGGGGCTTTCGGTTGGGAGTTTTTATTTCTTGACAGAAGTCAGCCGGGGTCATAATTCGGAGCTCTCAAGCTATTTAGTTTAGGAAAGTCATTACGCTTCAGGGAAATCAATTTTCAGAGATTTTAAAGTTGTTTTAAAATAAGATTTTACTTCCAAAGTTCCATTTAAATAACATTTTCGGTGATGAGTTTTGGGATTTTTACGAAGTAAAAAACCAAAACTCATCACCCGTAAAAGTTTTTTGAAGGGAGGTCTGGAGGGAAACTTACTACAGGTGGTAGTGCGAAATGAATCGAACTCTCAAAGGTTATATTTTATAACACAACAGCACTGGTATAGATTCAAAAAAGTTTCCCTCCAGAAAACTCTTGAAAATTAATTTCCCTGTTACGCTTTAGGGTCGATGTTGAATTTCTTCAATTTATATTGCATCAAATTCTTCTTAATGCCCAAAAGGTCGGCCGCCTGGCTTTGAACTCCGCCGCTTATTTCCAGAGCGTGGCGCAAAAGGGCCTCTTCCAAGGCCTCCAAGGCCTCCACCAAGCCGACAGTTTCAGGCACTTCCGGGGCCAAGAGAGCAGCCAAAGCACTGGCCGGCTCGTTGACGTATTTATCCCATTTATATTTAAAGACATTTTTCTTCAAACCCAAATCTTGGGCCGCATGGCTTTGCACTCCGCCACGCTTGGCCAAAGCCGCCCGAATGAGCCCTTCCTCTAAAGCGGAAAGAGTCTCTTCCAGAAAAATACCTTCGGGCAATAAACTTTGAATTGTTCCCACCCACGAAGAAGCCGGCTCAGAGGCGACAGAGGAGACCGAATCAAAGTTATCCAAAGGATGTCGGTGCGGCGGCGGTTGCTTGGCAATGGTGCGCAAGGCATCACCCCGAGGGCCACTCACTTGGCGCACAGGTGCTCCACTTGGGCTCTCTAAGTTGGTAGCAGGCTGGCGAATATCTTCCGGCAAATCTTCCGGCAAAATTTCCGAGCCAGACGAAAGCACCAGCCCCCGCTCAATTACGTTGCCAAACTCTCTGATATTGCCGGGCCAAGGGTAGGCATACATCAGGCGCATGGCCTCACGGCTAACGCTTTTGGGATTTTCAGTATTTTCATCATAGAGCTTTAAAAAGTGCTCGGCCAAAAGGGGCAGGTCGTCTAAACGTTCTCGTAAAGAAGGGAGCTCCAAGTGAACCACGTTTAAGCGGTAAAAAAGGTCTTCTCGGAAATTACCCAAGGCCACCTCTTTTTTTAAATCGCGGTTTGTGGCAGCAATGAGGCGTAAATCAACGGATATGCTACGTGAACCGCCCACTCGCTCAATGCGCCTCTCTTGCAAGACGCGCAAAAGTTTCACTTGCAAACCGGGATCCATCTCGCCAATTTCATCTAAAAACAAAGAGCCCCCATTGGCCATTTCAAAGCGCCCTTCCCTGCTTTGACGGGCGTCGGTGAAGGCTCCTTTTTCGTGGCCGAAGAGCTCGCTTTCCAAAAGAGTGGGGGAAAGAGCTGAGCAATTCACGGCCACAAAGGGGCCATCTGAGCGCAGGCTGTTATAATGAAGGGCTTGGGCCACCAACTCTTTCCCGGTGCCGCTTTCCCCGGTGATGAGGACATTAGCTTTAGTTGGGGAAACTTTCTCAAGCATTTTATAGAGTTCCAACATGGGTTTAGATTTGCCGATGAGGTTGCCGAAACTATAGCGGCTGCTCAGTTGCGAGCGTAACTCTTTGTTTTGCTTGCTCAAACGACGAACTTCCAAAGCTTTGGCCACGGTGAGAAGCATTTTTTCATTAGGGCAGGGTTTCGTTAAATAATCAAAGGCCCCATTTTTTACGGCCTCCACCGCCAATTCCACTGTGCCGAAAGCCGTAAGCATAACCACCGGGATTTCCGGCTTGTTGGCTTTCAGGCGGGCCAAAAGCTCCAAGCCATCACCATCGGGCATAGTCATGTCACTTAAGACTAAATCCACATCTCGTTCCATGAGGATTTCCCAAGCAGAATTACCACTGTAGGCACTAATGGTTTCATAACCTTCGTGGTTAAACAAGGTGGTCAGTGGGAGGTGGTAGTTTTTTTCGTCATCTACTATGAGAATAGTTTCCATACAAATTTCCGCAATTATGCTTATGTATTTTAAGGAAATGCTGATTTATTAGCGTTTCCCTATAGCTGTAAAAAATCAGACTGGCGGCGGAGAGACCGGCAAATGGATTATCACTTGAAGCCCCGGGCCGCCTTCTTCGCCTTTTGGTAAAGGAGGGCCATTGACCATTTTAATGTCTCCGTGGTGCTTTTCAATAATATTGTGAACAATAACCAGCCCCAAACCTGTGCCCTTGGCCTTGGTGGTGTAAAAGGGCGAAAAGAGTTTTTTGGTCGCTTCCGGGCTCAAACCTGGCCCGGTGTCAATGATGCTCACACGCACAGCTTCGCTGCCGGCTCTGCCAACTAAGGCTGTGCTCACGGTAATCAATCCACCATCGTCCATGGCTTGAGCGGCGTTGAGTAAAAGGTTTAGAAATGCCCGGTGGAGCATGGAAACATCGCCCATAATTGGGGCCGGTTCGCTGCGGAAAACCGTGCGCACCTCCACCCCGGCCCGCGTCAGGGAGACTTCCAAGAAAGCCAAGATCTCTTCCAGAACCTCCTCCACCACCATGGGAGCCAATTTAGGAGTGGGGGGCTTAGCAAAATCAAGAAACTCAGTGACAACATCAGAGAGGCGATCGGCCTCCTCCACGATGGCGTGGCTGAGCTTGGCTTGGGCCGGGTCAGCCGCCAGACGCCCCAAGACATCGGCGGTGGAATGGATTATACCCAAAGGATTGCGAATCTCATGGGCCACGGTGGCGACCATGCTCCCAAGACCTGCCAGGCGCTCGGCTTGATCGAGCTTTTCCCTCAACTCTTGGCGTTCCAAGTTCCTTTTGGTGATAATGGCTTCCCCGCGGCTGACCACCAGACGCAAAAGCACAGTGAGCAAAACAGCTAAAAGAGCCGCCATGCCCACGGCAAAATATTGCAAATTGGCAATAAGACGATATTCCGGCGTCAAATCTCGGCTGAGCTCCAAAACACCGGAAAGGCCGCGATTGCCGTAATTTTCCATGGCCCGATATGTTTTTAAAGTCACTTCCCCGCGTGGAAAAAAGTTCGCCAAAAGGTAAGAGCCGCCTTCGTAACGATGAACTGTCAACTGCCTCAATTTTTCAACATATTCCATCTCTTCCCCGACTCCGGCCCAAGCAGGAGCCAAGGGAGCATCCGGCGGCAGAGGCGGTTGAAAAGAGCCGGTGTTTTGGCTGTAATCTTGTAAAATATTTTGCCAAAACCAGGTGGAAAAAGCCTCGTGTTCTGTGAGCGGAACCTCTCTGGGAGAGGCTTGTTGCTCCTCTTGGGAGGGGGGAGTGACAAATAAATAGGGGTTAGGCCAGCGATATTGACGCTGGGCCTCGGGCAGATAAAGTGAGTTAATATCAGTGCCCGACGTATATCGCTCGCCGGAGCCAAGAGGAGCATCAGAGCCGGAGACAAGATCTTCAGGAGATTTCAGCGGGCTTGAAGCAGAAGAATTACTTAAAGGAGCTTCGTTCTCCTGACGCCACAAATCATCGGCCGCCGGGCCGGGCTCGTAACTCGGTTCCGGCAGAGAATAACGCCTGATGGCCTCCAAGTAAGAGCCCATGTCTTCAGCCAAAGAAGTTGGCACCGTTTGGTCGGTGGCAAAGACAACTCGCCCCTCAAGGTCATAGAGCAAAACACGCCTTATATCAAAACCGTAAATAGTGTTGGCAATGACACGTCGCAACAATTCTTGCTGAGCCGGTTCCCTTAGGCGAATGACCCCGAATTGCCGATAAGCTTCCACCAAAAAGCCGATATACATCTGGTGGTTGAGATTCTCCATCAACTTGATGGTGTCATCTTCCACCCGAGTGGTAATAATCTCTTCGGCCTGTCGCGAAACCACCGCCGCCAAAGTTAAAACCGTGGCGAAAATAAGCACAATGGCAATGAGCGAAAAGCTTTTGACCAGACGAAAAGGCTTTTCATCTAAAGCCTCGGGCATGAGCTCAGGTGAGGCCAGGTTTATTTCGGCAACAATTCGTGCCGATTTTTCCTTTTTTCCAAATGAAATCACGATAAAATATATTTCGCATCTTCCGTTTGGTCAAATTGGGCTTTAAAATCATCAAAGCCCTCACGCCCCATAAGGCCGTAAGTGAATTTTTTACCCAATTCCACCCCGGGTTGATCTAGGGGGTTAATTTTATAAAGGGCCCCGGAAATGACGGTGGCCAGTTCCAGCATATGCATAAGGTAACCCACTGAAGCGGGGGTCACCATGGGCATGGATAAAGTCATGTTGGGACGCCCGTTGACCGTCAGTGCTTGGGCTGTGCCTTTCTGCTCAAAGTTTAAAAGCTCACCTAAACTGTGGCCACCTAAATAGGCCAGTTCAGGGTATTCATCAAAAATTTTAGGGATATTGATGTTTTGACGGAAATTTTCCGTGCGTAAAAAGCAAATGGTCTTATCTTTGGGGCCTTCCATATAGAGTTGAAGTTGGCTGTGTTGGTCGGTGGCGCCTAAAGCTTTGATGGCCGTTTGGCCAATGGCGGCCTCCTTGCCATTTAAAAGTTGCCCCTTACCCAAGGATTCATTCCACAATTGGCCAAACCAATCAGCCACTTGACCGAGACTGTCGGCATAAGGCATCAAAACAAGGGAACCGCGTTTTTTCCGCGTGGTGAGGTGCCAATTGAGAGCAGCAAAGAGCGAGGCTTTGTGTTCATTGGGGGATTCGAAAAATTCTTTTTGGCATGCGGCCGCACCACTAAGATATTCGGCCACGTCGACACCTGCCAAAACCAACGGAGCTAACCCCACGGCCGTCATCACCGAGAAGCGTCCCCCCACACCCGGCGGCACCGGAAGGGAAATTAAGTTCAAACTATCAACCACTTTGCGCAAAACTCCGCCGGTGGGGTCAGTAGTGATAATGAGGTGCTCCCGCAAAGCTGTTTTGCCCAAATCGTGGCGCAGGCGGTCATAGATGACTAAGAACTGGCTCATGGTTTCCGCCGTGGCCCCACTTTTGGAAATGACGTTGAAAACAGTCTTCCGAATGTCCAAACCCTCCAAGAGAGTGGCAAAACCTTCGGGGTCGATGTTATCGGCCACAAAGAGACGAAGACCATTACGCTTTGTAGCTAAAAGGGCATTGTGATTTAATGGTTTTAAAGCCGAAAGAACGGCTTTCGTTCCAAGGGCGCTCCCGCCAATACCTAAAACCACCAAGTTTTCAAAGTTTTTATACTGCGGAATCATACTTTGATAACTTTTGAGATCTTCGGTTTGGAAAGGCAAATCCATAAAAGGCAATCCACCTTTTTTATACTGGCTTAAAACGCTTTTTAAAGGGGTGACCAGTGATTTTTGTGCGGCGGCTAAATCTTCATCAGTCAAACCGCCTTCGCCCACTGACGCGGCCATCAAATTGTTAAAATCTAAGGTCAAATAATTGTTTTTGCCGGAAAGTTTCGGCTCGCAAGTTTTTTTCATAACAGACTCCTTCCTTTTTTGAAGTCTTTAAAGTGGCCGCAAAAGAAACCTAAATTTACCAGCTATCAAAAAGACATTAACTTTTAAAATAGGCCTTACGACTTTATAAATAAGCATTAAGCTTTATAATTCAAGCTTTTAAATTACAACTAAATATTATAAAAGTATTTTTGCACTTTAAACATAAATTCGAGCTTGCCATCTGAAGACGCAAACATTATTATGTAACTATAACACTTTTGTTCAAAATATTCCAAGAGATTCCGCATGGTCAAAGAACTTCTTCACAAAATAGCCCGCCAAATAAACTCTTTGGATGAAGATACCCTAACGGCTTTTCTTCCCCAATATAAAAAGCGGATGATGAATTTCACTCCCACTAAAGAGTGGGAAGAGGCGGTGCTCATTTATTTTCTAATAAATGGCTTACGCATTAAAAACTCTCAGTTTAATGATAAAGTGAAAGATTTTTTGCCAATCAACAAAGACGGGGAAAGATGCCCGAGCCTTGCTCGTCCCAAATTGCGCTTATTACGTGCCGAAGAGAAAAATAAATCTGTTGAGAAAAAAGAGACTTCTCAGCCCTTGGCCTTTCAATCAGGCGAACAACAAAAGGACGAATAATGACTCAAGAAAACGCCCGTCGCAGTGCGGCTTTATTGCTCCACCCAAGTTCCCTCTATTCACCTTACGGCATCGGCGATCTTGGCCCGGAGGCCCACGGGCTTATTTCTTTTTTACAAAAAGCTAAATTCAGCTATTGGCAAATTCTGCCCCTTACTCCCACCAGTCAGGGCTTGGGCAATTCGCCCTACTCTGCTTATTCGGCTTTTGCGGGCAATCCCCTTTTAATCAGTTTGGAATTTTTAGCTCGCGACGGTTGGCTGGAGCAGCACGAATTGACCCAAGGAGAAATAGCTCCCGCATCGAACGTTGATTTTGCCGAAGTTGAGCACAAAAAAAACGGGCTTTTACAACTAGCCTTTGAGCGGGCAATGGGACGTTATGGCTCTCGTTTGGAGGGGCATTACGACTTTCAAATTTTTTGCGGCCAAAACGATTTTTGGCTCTTTGACTTTGCCAAATTCATGGCGGCCAAAGCTCATTTTGGCGGCGGCTCGTGGCTAAATTGGCCCGAGGCCTTACGCCGCCGCGACGAAGGTGCTTGGCGGGAATATGAAATTCGTCTCTCTGAGCTCATTTGGCTGGAAAAATTTAAGCAATATCTCTTTTTTCACCAGCTTGGCGAGCTCAAAGGTGCCTTGAAGAACGCACGAATCGGTCTCATTGGCGATATGCCCATTTACGTCAACGGAGATTCAGCCGAAGTCTGGTCGCAACCCCACCTTTTCCACTTGGACGACCAAGGAAACCCCACGGCCGTAGCCGGAGTGCCGCCGGATTATTTCTCCCAAGAGGGGCAACGTTGGGGCAATCCCCTTTTCAATTGGGAAAACCACCGCCAAAGTGGCTTTGCTTGGTGGCGCAATCGCTTGCGTCTTTTGTGGCAATCTTGCGACCTTGTCCGTCTAGACCACTTTCGGGCCTTTGCCGCCTATTGGGAAGTCCCAGCAGACGCCCCCAACGCCATTGTCGGCCGTTGGCAACCGGGCCCCGGGGAAGATTTCTTCGCCGCTTTAGGTGACGAACCCTTAAAGCTAATCGCCGAAGATTTGGGAATCATAACTCCCGATGTGACGGCTTTGCGTCAAAAGTTTCACCTGCCGGGGATGCGCGTGTTGCAGTTTGCCTTTGGCTCGGAATTGGCAACTAGCCCCCACACTCCCTACAACATCCAAGCCGATAACTTGGCCTATTCCGCCACCCACGACAATAACACCACCTGTGGTTGGTTTCGCCAAGAAGCTACTGATTTAGTTAGGAAACAGCTTTCCGATTTAGCTGGCTACGAAGTGACGGGCACCAACGCCGGCTCAGCTTTAGTCCGTTTGGCCTGGCTGTCGCCGGCACAAATGGCAGTGGCTCCTTTGCAGGATTTATTAAATTTAGACGAAACAGCTCGACTCAACACCCCGGGGACTACCGTCGGTAATTGGGGTTGGCGCCTTGACCGCCCGGGCGTCTATACTGACCGGCTAGCCGAACAGATGGCCGAATTGGGAAGTTTAGCCGGGCGAGCTTGATTTCCCTGGCTTGATGGCGCAGCAATAACTATTTAAAACTATTCGAAGAGGATATAATATGCAAAACTTTCGTTCTTTAAGTAATAGATTGGTAAATCTTTTAGCCGGTCTTGACGGCGATTTTTGGCGCGAGATGATGACAGCAGTCAATCCCCCCAAAAAACTTCCACCAGAGCAAAAAATGCTGGATATGGTCTTCCGGGACGCCAAGGCTTTCAGCGGCTATATTCCTGATATGTTGGCTATTATGCGCCGCACTGCCCCTTCGGAATTAGAGGCGGACGAAGTTATGGCCCTGCGTACTCTTTTGGGCTCCATTCAGCTCTTCACCCGCATTTTGCTAATGATTCTACTTTTGCCTGAATATCACGACCACGATGATTTAATCACCACTTTTAACGGCTATCGCCAAACTTTGACTTTTGTGGAAGAATATTTAGCAAGTGCTCCGACTCTATGAGAATAAGCTTATGGCTGAAGATAAGGTCACGTGCCGCCGTTGCCAACATTATTTTATAACTTGGGAACCCAAAACGCCCCATGGTTGTCGGGTTATGGGCTTTAAATCCCAATTATTGCCCTCTATTGTGGTAAAAAAAGATTCCGGGGTGCCTTGCCAAGCTTTTGTTGAAAAACGGCCTCAGCGTTCGTAATTGTAAAGTTATAACCGAAAACAAATTATAAACATTAACTATTTTTAACAAATCAGGAAGATAATGGCTGAAAAACTTTTTTTTGCCTTAGATGTCGGCGGCACAAATATCAATGCCGGGGTAGTTAGTCTTGAGGGGAAAGTGTTAGCTCGCAGGAGCTTTCCCACTTTGCCCCTGCGCGGCTCTGAAGCTGTCATTGGTGATATGGTCGCAAATCTTGAGCTTTTGGCAAGTGAAATCAAAACGGGCAATCCCGAAGCCGTGGTTGTTGGTATGCCGGGTTGGCTTAACCAAAGGGAAGGAGTTTTAATCCAAGCTCCCAATATGCCCGGTTGCGTTAACGTGCCCATTGTGGAAATACTTAAGCAAAAAATGAATTTGCCCGTTTTCTTGGAAAACGACACCAACCTCTATGCCCTTGGTGAATGGCTTTACGGCGCCGGGCGAGATTTGGGCCGGAACCTCATTGTGGTCACCTTGGGCACAGGAGTAGGCGGCGGCTTAATTTTAGATGGAAAACTTTGGAACGGCTCTTTTGCCAGTGCTGCCGAAATTGGCCATATGCCTATTGGTTTCAGAGGAGATTTATGCGGTTGTGGGCGGCGCGGTTGCCTTGAGACTGTGGCCTCTGCCACGGCCATGGCGAGGCTTGCCCAAAAATGGCTGGCAGATAAAGGCGCGTCTAACCAAACCTCTGACGAAATAACGACTGAAACTCTGCATCATTTAGCGCAACAAGGCGACGTGATGGCCCTTTCCGTCTTTAAAAAAGCAGGGGAAGCTTTGGGGCTGGTGCTGGTTTCAATTTTTAATCTTTTAGGGCTTGAAGGTGCCGTCATTGGTGGGGGAGCGGCCGGAGCTTACGAATTCATAGAACCTCATGTGCGTAAAGTGATAAATTCCCGACTCATCGTTGCCGACCCCTTGCAAGTAAAAATAGTGAAAGATCAACTCGGTGATGATGCCCCCTTACTTGGTGCGGCGGCTCTCTTAAACCGTTTTTAAAAGGAGTATCCCATGGCTCACCCCCTGGCCGGGCAAACGGCCCCCTTTGAAGCTTTAGTCAATCTGCCCCGTTTACTTACCGAATATTACACCGGAGAAATAAAAGCCCCCGTGGCCTTTGGCACCTCCGGTCACCGCGGCACTTCGCTAAAAGGTTCTTTTAACGAAAACCAAGTGGCGGCCATCACCCAAAGTGTGGTGGAATATCGGGCTTTGAAAAATTATACCGGCCCGCTCTTTTTGGGTTTCGACACCCACGCTCTCTCCGAGGCGGCCTTCCGCACAGCTTTGGAAGTTCTGGCCGCCCACCAAGTTTCCACCATCATCCACGAACAAAACGAATACAGCCCCACCCCGGTGATGTCGTGGCTGATTATCAGGCACAATCAAAAATATCCCCAAGCTTTGGCTGACGGGCTCATCATCACCCCCAGCCACAACCCGCCGCAAGATGGCGGCATCAAATATAATCCCCCCCACGGCGGCCCGGCTGACGTGGAGGTTACCGGCTGGATTGAAAAACGAGCTCAAGAGCTTTTGGCTGACCCAAGTAAGATATTGAAAATACCCTATTATCGGGCAATCAAGTCCGATTGCGTGCAAAGCCTTGATTTCATTCGCCCCTTTATTTTAGCGTTAGGTGAAGTGGTGGATATGGCTGCCATTAAAAGTGCCGGGCTAACTTTAGGCACCGACCCCTTGGGCGGCTCGGGAGTTCACTTCTGGGAACCCTTGGCCGCCGAGTGGGGCCTTAATTTGACGGTGGTCAACCCCAAAGTGGACGCCTCTTTTTCCTTTATGCCGCTGGATGCTGACGGCCAAATTCGCATGGATTGCTCCTCACCTTACGCCATGGCAAATTTATTAAAAATAGGCGATAAATTCGACTTAGCCTTTGGTAACGACCCCGATTTCGACCGCCACGGCATTGTCTCCGGCGGGAATTTGATGAATCCCAACCACTATCTGGCCGTGGCCATTGACTATTTGCTAAAAAACAGGCCCAACTGGCCCGGCCAAGGGAAAGTGGGCAAGACCTTGGTCTCGTCAGCCATCATCGACCGAGTGGTGGCCGCAAACCAACGAGACCTTTATGAAACTCCCGTGGGATTTAAGTGGTTCGTCGAAGGGCTTTCCGGCGGCGGCCTTCTTTTCGGCGGGGAAGAAAGCGCCGGGGCCAGCTTCCTCAAAAAAGACGGCAGCGTCTGGACTACCGATAAAGACGGCTTCGCCATGAGCCTCCTTGCCGCCGAAATAATGGCCAAAACCGACCGCGCCCCCCACGAGATATACCAAGCTCTCACCGACCAATTCGGGGCCAGCCACTACGGCCGCCTCGACACCGACATCAGCGACAGCGAAAAAGCGATCCTGGCCAATATCGACCCCCAAAAATTCATCGGGAAACCTTGCGCCGGACAAAAAATCACCGCCGCTTTCACCAAAGCCCCCGGCAATAACGCCTCCATCGGTGGCCTGAAAGTCGTCCTCCAAGACGGCTCCTGGTTCGCCCTTCGCCCCAGCGGCACCGAGCCTAAACTAAAGCTCTACGCCGAAAGCCTAAGCGGCCCCACAACCTGGGAAGCCATGACCAAAGAAGCCCCCGGTTTGATCTTTGGGTAATTTTTGGGGGAAAACTTTTTTATAAAAAAGTTTTCCCCCAAACCCCCTTTCAAAA